>JAUVQS010000048.1 GCA_030598025.1 Acidimicrobiia bacterium
CGCAGAAGGCGTGTACCGACGGCGGTATGAGTCGCTCGATCTGAATGTAGGGGTCGTGATAGGCGGCGAAGGGGTACTCGTTGTGGATACCCGCGCTTCCCACCGGCAGGCGCAGCAGTTGCTCGACGATCTCCGAACCCTCACCGACCTTCCGCCGCGCTGGGTTCTCAACACCCACTACCACTGGGACCATTGCTGGGGAAACGCACTGTTCCCGGCTGCCCAACTGTGGGGACATGAGCGTTGCCGCGCTTCACTTATGGAGGAGGGAGAGTCGGCCCGGCGCCATGTTCTGGAGTCGACGGCGAAAGACCATCACGCCGATGTGGAAGAGGTTGTTATCACTCCTCCCGATCACACTTTCGGCACAAGGCATGTCATCGATCTTGGCGGCCGGATCGTGGAGTTCAGATATCTAGGTCTGGGACATACGGACAGCGACGTTGTGGTCCATGTTCCCGATTCGGGAGCGGTGTTTGCCGGCGATCTGATCGAGGAGGGCGCTCCACCCTCATTCACGGACTCGTTCCCGCTTGATTGGCCGGAGACTCTCGACACCCTGCTCGAGATACCGGTGGCGACGGTTGTACCGGGCCATGGTGACGCGGTGGATCGAGGGTTCATTCAGACGCAGCGGGCAGAGATGGGGGCGATCTGCGCCCTGGCCCGGGCGGGCTTCGTTGAAGGCGTGCCGGTCGCTGAGATTGACGTGCGATCGGGCCCCTATCCGGACGAAGTGATGCGAATTGCACTCGATCGGGCATATCTTCAGTTGAACGGATGATCGTCTTCCGGTCCGTTCACAGTCGAAGGACTAGTTGAAGTCCTCGTGAACACGGCTTGGAGTGGGTCCGCGTTGTCCCTGATATTTCGATCCAGCCTGGTCACTCCCGTAGGGAGCATCGGCTTCGGTGGTGAGTTGATAGAAGCTGATCTGGCCGATCTTCATCTCCGGATAGATGGCGATCGGCAGAGTCGCCACGTTGGATAACTCGAGGGTGAGATAGCCGTCGAACCCGGGATCGACGAATCCGGCCGTTGAGTGGATGAGGAGGCCGAGTCGACCGAGGCTCGACTTGCCTTCCAGTCGAGCGACGATGTCGTTTCCGAGTCGAATCCGCTCGAGCGTTGAGCCGAGCACGAACTCTCCCGGATGAAGAATGAACGGCTCATCACCATCGACTTCCACCAACGTGGTGAGGTCGAGTTGCGGTGCCTTCGGATCGATGTGCGGGTACTTGTGGTTCTCGAAGACGCGAAAGAAGCGATCGACTCGAAGATCCACACTCGAAGGCTGCAGGTAGGACAACTCGAACGGATCGATCTCAATCCGACCACTCTCGATGGCCTCTCTGATGGTCCGGTCTGAGAAGATCACTACCGACCACTCTCTTGCTGGCTCCGGTTACTGGCCTGAGAATCGTCACACGACACTGTCGGGCGTCACGATGGCTCATGGCTCATGGCTCATGGCCTCTTCGAGCGGGTGAGGGGAATCGAACCCCCGTTCCAAGCTTGGGAAGCTCGTGTTCTACCACTGAACTACACCCGCGGGTGGTGCGATTGTACCAAGCCCGGATGGCCTGCCTAGGTGAAGACGGACACGGCTCCCCACACGGCCATAACCACACCGACACCCATCAGGAACCAGGCGCGGCCCGGCCGGAATTCGCCTTCAACACCGGCCGGCTGTTCGCCCCTTCGATTCTTCCACATGGCCAGGCCGTTGCCGATCAGCAGGGCGAGCCCCACTCCGAGAATCAGCTCCGGGAAGATCTGGTCGCCCCCAATGATGTCACCCATGAGATCGACAACCGTAGCCCGGTATCGTTACCGAAAGGAATCCAGCGAGGAGTCATTGTGTCACGCCCCTGCCACGTCGTTCGGGTGTTCACTCGCGGTGAGAATGGTGGAAACCACCTGGGGGTCGTGATCGAGTCTGAAGGTCTCCGAACGGTCGAGATGCAGGCGATCGCGACTGAATTGGGCTTCTCGGAGACCATCTTTTTCGCTCCGGCAACGATTCCCGAAGTGAGAATCTTCACTCCTGGTCGAGAGATGCCATTTGCCGGCCACCCGCTCGTCGGCATGACGTGGGTCCTCCATGAGTCGGGGATCTCGACGACTGATCGACTTGCCTGCGGAATCGGCGAGGTTCGGGTTGGCTATGCCGACGGTATTGCCTGGATCGAAGCGTCACCGGACCGATCTGTGCGAGAGGTCGCGGATGCAGAGCGATTCGCTGCGATCCTCGGCATCGCAACCCCTCTGAATGCTGGCTGGGTGGATATGCCCATCCCCTACCTGTTGCTGGAACTCCCGTCGCCTACCCATGTCGCCACCGCCTCATTCGATGAGAGGGCGCTCGAGGAGATCGGGGTGGGCGAGTTGTACCTTTACGCCGAAGTCGATGGGCAGCGGGTCAAGGCCAGATTCTTTGCGCCGGAAGCGGGGGTATTTGAGGATCCTGCCACCGGAAGCGCGGCGGTGGCTCTCGCCTCGAAGCTGGCTCACGACGGCCGGGCAACTGGGAGCCTCGAGATCGATCAGGGAGATGAGATGGGGCACCCGTCCACTATTCAGCTCGACTGGAATCACGATGGGATCCGAATCGGTGGCACGGTTCGTGCCGACGGGGTTCGCCTGCTCGACGGCTGAGATTCTGGAGACGGCCTTGCCGGCGGGTGCTGCCGAGCACAAGAACAGGTCGGGCTCCGGCATCTCGTAGACTCGCCGCATGGCAACCGAGGGTTCACGTGCTGCGGTCTTCGCCGCGCTCACAGGAAACGCGCTGATTGCCGTCGCCAAGTTTGCAGCCGCGGCGGTCACCGGCTCGGTAGCGATGTTGTCGGAGGCGTGGCACTCGGTGGCCGATACGGGCAATCAGGCACTTCTATTGCGGGGACTTTCTCAGTCGAAACGTCCGCCGGACGCTCAGCATCCGTTTGGCCGCGGCAAAGAGACCTACTTCTGGAGTTTCATGGTGGCGGTGATGCTCTTCGTCGGTGGAGCGGTGCTGTCGATCCAACACGGCATTGATGCACTACGGCATCCCCATGAGCTCAAGGACATCGCGGTGAATGTGATTGTGCTGAGCGTGGCGTTCTTGATCGAGGGCTCCGTGTTCATCTTTGCCTACCGGGAGTTCCGGCGGGTGCGTGGAAGCCGGTCGAACTGGCGCACATTCAGGGGGACCAAAGACACGGCCATCCTTGTGGTGCTCCTCGAAGACAGCGCCGCGATGCTTGGTCTGATTTTCGCCATGGTCGGGATCATCGTCTCGTCGGCAACCGAGAACGCTATGTGGGACGGCGTCGCCTCTCTGGCCATTGGCACCCTGCTGGCCACGGTGGCGATTCTTCTTGCCATCGAGACGAAAGCGCTTCTCATCGGCGAGGCGGCGAGCCGCTCCGATCGAGCCGGCGTGATGGCGTCGGTGCTGGCTCTTCCTGAAGTGACTGGGATTGGGCGCCTCCTGACCATGCATATGGGCCCCGAGAAGATCCTGGTGAACATCGAAGTCGATTTCGTCCATGATCTCAGTGGGTCAGAAGTGGAGGAAGCCATCGACGCGGTAGAGGCGGCCATCCGCGGGGCGCTACCGCACGCCGATAACATCTTCGTTGAACTTGAGACGGTACATCGTGGCTGAAGCCACGGCGCCCGGGTCGTCGGCCAATCTGGGGCCGGGTTTCGACACGCTTGCTCTTGCCCTGGAAATGACTTGTCGGGTAGTAGCGACGCCTGCCGAGGACTGGAAAGTGACTCACCATGGCCGTCACGCCCCAGGATCCGGAGAGGACGACGCGGTGCTGATGGCTGCGCAAGCAGCAGTCGGGTCGGATCACCCCCTCGAACTCGACGTCCACAACGAGATTCCCCTCGGGCGCGGTCTCGGGTCCTCCGCCGCGGCCTTCGTCGCCGGAGCGGCGGCCGGATTACGTGCCGTCGAGAATGATATGGATCTGCACCGTGTTCTCGAGGTGGCAGCTGATCTAGAAGGACACCTGGACAACGTCGCGGCCTCTGTATTCGGCGGATTGGTCGCGGCGGTCGGCACGGTGGTTCAGTCACTGCAGCTCCATCCTTCGCTTCAGTTTGTCGTCGCCGTTCCGGCTCGCCGGCTTCCCACGAAGTGGGCGCGCCGGGCGTTGCCCGAGATCGTGGAGCACGAGGTGGCGGCCAGGTCGGTTGCCAGAGTTGTTGCATTGGTGGAGGCATTCCGAACGGCCGACGCCGGGCTCTTCTCGGCAGCAGCCGGCGACGAGCTGCACGAGGCTCCTCGAAGCTCGCTGTTTCCTGAAGCCGACGATCTGATTTCCGTCGCCCGCTCGGCCGGTGCGTTGCATGCATGCTGGAGCGGAGCGGGGCCCTCAATCCTCGCCGTGGTCGGAGATGAGCAAGCGAATCCAGTAGCGGCCGCCCTGTCCGAGGCTCTCGGATCGGAAGGGACCGTTCTCCATCCTGAAGTGGCCCTGCGCGGGGTCCGCTGAGCTCGGGCGCGTTTGCGAAAACAGCCTGAAACGGTCATCCTGTAGCTCCATTCACCGATTTCTGGAGAGGATTGCTGCTTGGGTTCGCTGGTCAAGAAGCGGCGCAAGAAGATGTCGAAACACAAGTACCGCAAGCGTCTGAAGGCAAACCGCCACAAGCGTAAGAGGTAGCAGCGCCGCGCCGCAGTTCAGCGGTCCTGTGACAATCGAAACTATTCGGGACAACGCGCCTCCGGCGCGTTGTCCCGCGTCACGAGGTTGTCGCTACCGACCGGGAGATACAAGCCTCCGGGCGAGCAACCCGGCACCGGCTCCGGCCGCCACCAAGAACCCGATCACCATCGTCACCCGCCGGCCGGTGGTCCGTGAGGAAGCGCGGCCGGGACAACTAGAGGAGTCGTGTATGGCTTGATCGATCACATCGTCTGGGTAGTAACTCCCGTCGTAGCTCCACAGATCCGGCAGCAGATCGGCGAACAAGAACTGGACGGTTTGAACTCGACTGGTCGTGATGACTCCCTCGAGTAGGACACCCCGGGGGAGTTCGGCGATCATCGGTACCGTCTCTAGGAAGGTCGTGGGCCCCTGGCCGACCACATACACGAAGCGACTCTGCGGCTCGAGTGCCGTTGCTTCCCACAGGGTCAACCCCAACTCCACTGCTTCGAGCGAGACCCTTTCGACCTGCTCGACTCCACAGGGGTTGAGCCGCAGCATGACGGCTCGATTGTTGGGGGTCATGCCGACCGCCAGCCTGGAACCACTTGCGTCGGTGGTCGAAGTCGCCAGGCCGGCCGCGAGGAGCATGATGACCAGGGCGGAAATGAGCATGAGCACCAGAACCCAATCCGGTGAAATGCTGATGCGTCCGCGCCTCCCCATCATGGATCAGGTTAGTGGAGGTGTCTTTCTGATAAGCGGCTGGGACCTCTACGCCTTGAACCGCCGGAGACGGAGGCTGTTGGTGACGACGGTAACGCTGGAGGAAGCCATCGCCGCGGCCGCGAACATCGGATTGAGAAACCCGAGCGCCGCCAGGGGAATCATCGCCGTGTTGTAGACGAAGGCCCAAAACAGGTTCTGCTTTATGGTCCTGAATGTCGCCCTGGCCAGCCTCATGGCCGTGTGAGCAAGGGTCGGATCGCCCGACATCAGGATCACATCGCCGGCTTCGATGGCGATATCAGTTCCGGTTCCGACGGCCATACCGAGGTCGGCCCTGGTAAGAGCAGGCGCATCGTTGATGCCATCGCCGACGAAGGCGACGCTGAGGCCGGATTCCTGGAGCCGAGCTACCTCAGAAGCTTTCTCTCCAGGCATTACCTCAGCCATTACTTGATCGATTCCGACGGACCGGGCGATGGAATCAGCCGTTCGTTGATTGTCTCCGGTGAGCATGGCCACCCCAACGTTCAACGAGTGAAGATGTTCGACGGCCGGAGCCGAGGTCTCACGAAGGACGTCGGCGACCGCCAGCACTCCTCGAACCTCACCGTCCCAGCCGGCCAGGAAGGCGGTGTGGCCGGCGTCGGCGAATCGGTCGAGCGCATCCGAGTAGCGCTCGGGGATCCTGTGGCCCCGATCCGCCTGAAACTTGGCCGTTCCCACCGCTACAACCTGTCCATCTACTGTCCCGACCACCCCATGGCCGGGGAAGTTCCCGAACGCGGTGACCTTCCCGAGTTCAACATCTCGCTCCTCCGCTCCCAGCGCGACGGCCCTGGCAACCGGATGTTCGGAGGCGCCTTCGACAGAACCGGCCAGGTAGAGGAACCGAGAGAGATCTTCCTCAGTATCCACCTCGGCCAGGCTCATGAGTCCGCGGGTTAGTGTGCCGGTCTTGTCGAAGACCACCGTGTCGATCGATCGGGCCCGCTCGAATATCTCGGCCCCCTTGAAGACGACTCCGAGCTCGGCACCGCGCCCACTGCCGACCATGATGGCGGTAGGCGTGGCAAGACCGAGCGCGCACGGGCAGGCGATGATCAACACGGCGACTGCGGCTCTGACGGCCGACCCGATCTCACCGTCAACGCCCATCCAGATTCCGAATGTGGCAATAGCTATGAGGATGACGATGGGAACGAACACACCTGAAATCCGGTCGGCCAGATTCTGAATCGGAGCTTTCGAAGCTTGCGCGTCGGCAACGAGTTTGACGATCTGCTGCAGAGCCGTCTCGTGCCCGACCTTCGTGACTCGAACGGTGAGAAGGCCCTGCTGGTTGAGCGTGGCGCCGTAGACCTCGGCACCGACCGTCTTGTCCACGGGGATTGACTCCCCGGTAAGCATGCTCTCGTCGAGAGACGACCCGCCTTCGGTGATGGTTCCATCGGTGGGGATCTTCTCTCCGGGTTTGATCACCATCAGATCGCCGGCCACAACATCCTCAATCGGGACCATTGTCTCGGCGTCGTTTCGGACTACTCGGGCTTCTTTGGCGCCCAACTCGAGCAGCTTGGTGATGGCCGCAGAGGCTCTTCCCTTGGCACGCGCTTCGAAGTAGCGGCCCAGCAGGATGAACGTGATTATCGCTCCGGCAGTCTCGAAGAAGACAGCGTCACCCGCGAACATCGCCCAGATCGAGAACAGGTAGGCCGAGAGCGTTCCGACTGAGACGAGCGTGTCCATGTTGGCGCCGAGTGATCGGATCTGCTTGGCAGCGACCTTGTGGAACTGCCATCCGAAAACGAACTCGACCGGAGTCACAAGTGCCAGTTGGAGGAGATGACTCCACCGCTCGTCGGGTCCCAGCATCCCGAGAACCATGACCGGCGCGGTGAACAGGGCGGCGAGCAGGAAGTTGCGCCACTGGTAGGTCTCTTCTTCTGAGTACCGCTCGACCTGACTCACCCGCTCGTCTTCATCGGTGATGAGATTGATCTCATATCCGATTTTCGAGACTGCCGCTCGCAGGTCTTCGATATCAACGCTCTCGGCTACGTCGACTCTGGCCTCCCCGCCCGCGTAATTGACGATGGCCTCCACGCCTTCCTGACGGTTCAGGGTGCGTTCGACGCGCACAGCACACGAGGCACAGGTCATTCCTTCGACGTCGAAGGTCAAAGTGTCGGTAGCGGTTGGGGATTCAGACATGAAAGGGCTCTCCGATTCCAGACTTCGGATACGAGGTGTTCCGTCTAGCGTGTGACCTCGTATCCCTGCTCCTCGATGGCGGCAATGATTGCGTCGAGCCGAACGGTCTCTTCGTTCCAGGTGATGTCAACCGTCCGGGGGTCGACATGCACTTCGGCCGTTGTCACACCTCCGAGGTCGCTGAGAGCGCCCTCGATGGACATTTTGCAGTGGCCGCACGAGATATCGGGAACGGACAGGGTTTGCGTGATCATGTCATCTCCATTGTTGGGGCAGGTCCGGTGACGGCCGCCGTGTATTTCATGACTTCCATCAACTCGTCAACAACCTCGAGTGTCCGACCTTCGTCTACCGCGTGCGTCACGCAGGTTTCCAGGTGGTTCTGGAGGAGGACCCGGTTAACCTTCTCCAACGAACCCTGCAAGGCAGAGACCTGCTTCATGATTTCGGGGCAGTAGCGGTCGTCATTAACCATGTTGATCACCGCGTCCATGTGCCCGCGAACAGTTTTGAGTCGATTGAGGGCTGCCTTCTTGTGGACTTCCTTCATGTCCACAAGATAGCACCCCACCTGGGGTGGGGTCAAGAGATGGAAGTTCGATATTTGTGGGGGCCGAATTGCCGAAGCCCCGGGGAGGGTGGGAGTCCGGGGCTTCGGTCGCAAGGCGCCAATGGTTGTGGGGAGGGCCGTGGGCGCCAGGTCTAGACGTTTACGGGTTATGTGCCTTCAGGGACGATTCGCCCGCGTACCCGTGGAAACTTCACGGGTGCATGCGCGTAGCAGTGCTCGCGGCGGTTGTACTGCGATAGTTTGGTATCGCAATCCGAATCGGCGCATACACGTCCGGAAGTGAAGGTCTTTGAGGGGCGTACGCCGCCTCTCATGCGCCGTCCTTTGAGTGTGTTGTCTGCCATGTTGGGCCTCCTCAGGCCTTGTTCCCCGTTCAACGCCGGCGACTGCGAATCTATTTCCACTATCTCGCCAGTGTTAATCAATGTACCACTGTTGTAGGGCAGTTGGCACCTTTGATTAACACGATACGGATTGAACATCACAGCAGCGTTAACGGCGCATAAAGATCCGATAAGAAAGAAAACCGGATGACTTCGTGCAGATGGGGCCAATTGCCGTTCATACCCATTGATACGCACGAACCGCCGTCCTGGTTCCCGATAACTGTCGCTCTCCGCTTCTCGGCCCCCAGCGGATAGTCCCCCAATGGGGGGGAAGTTACCGCTCGCCGGCTGGCGAGGGGGAGGGGGTCTGGCTAACGGCTAATGGCTAATGGCCAATGGCTAATGGCTATTTCCCAATCCCCAACTTTGCCAGAAAAGCCTCGTTTGAGGGTTCGCGTCCCAGGAAATCGCGAAGCAACTCCGAGGCGTCTTTCGACCCATTCGGCTCGAGAACAGCCTGTCGGTAGGCCTTCCCCACTTCCGGACTCGTGATCCCATCAGCGGCGAACTTGCTGAACATGTCATCTCCGAAGACCTCCGACCACAAGTAGCCGTAGTAGCCGGCGTCGTAGCCGCCCATCAGGTGTCCGAAGCTCGACGGGAAGAAGGTACCTTCATGGGGAGGAAGCAACGTGATGTTCTGTGCTTCGAGAAGGATGTTGTCGAGATCCCGATCGTCCCTTGGCCCGTGCATTCCCATATCGAGCCATCCGAAGGAGATCTGGCGGAGGGTGGTGAGAGCAATATTGAGGTCCCGCGCCGCGACGAGTTGTCGAACGAGATCTCGCGGTATTTCTTCCCCGGTCTCGTAATGCCTGGCGAAACGAGCGAGCACACCGGCGTCCCAGCACCAGTTCTCCATGATCTGTGACGGTGCCTCAACGAAGTCCCACTCGGTGCTGGCGCCGGAGAAGCGAACGAAGTCGGCCTTCGTCAGCGACATGTGGAGGATGTGACCGAATTCATGGAAGAGTGTGACAACTTCGTCGTGCTGAAGAAGTGACGGCTTCTCATCGGTCGGTTTGGTGAGGTTGGCGACGATTCCGGAGACGGGCGTCTCGTAGCCGCCGGCCTCCAGGCGATGGCCGGCAACCAGCGGGAAGGCGGCGGCGTGGGTGTACTTGCCGTCGCGAGGGACGAGGTCTGCGAAGAAGTGGGCGATCCGCTCTCCCGATCCTGCGTCGCGGATCTCGTAGAGAGAAACGTCCTCATGCCAGGCCCGCGTCTCTTCGATCCGTTTGTAGCTGAGGCCGAA
>JAUVQS010000113.1 GCA_030598025.1 Acidimicrobiia bacterium
ACTGAGGTCCGGGCGTTGGACGGTGTATCGGTCGGCTTCAAGGCGGGCCTCTTCACCGCCATCATGGGCCCATCGGGCTCCGGCAAGTCAACCCTTCTACACGCATTGGCCGGACTCGACACCCTGGACGGCGGAAGCGCCTACATCGGCGACACCGATTTGGGATTACTGAGCGACCGTCGTCTGACCGAACTCCGCCGGGAACGGGTCGGATTCATCTTTCAGGCTTACAACCTGATCCCCACCCTCACAGCAGAAGAGAACATCCTGCTTCCCTTGCTTATCGCCGGCGACCGACCCGACCAGGCCTGGTTCGATCATGTGGTTGAGACCATCGGTCTGACAGATCGTCTCCACCACCGGCCGAGCGAGCTCTCGGGTGGTCAGCAGCAACGCGTAGCGGCCGCCAGGGCATTGGTGTCCCGACCCGAGATCGTCTTCGCAGACGAGCCGTCGGGGAACCTCGATTCAAAAGCCGGCGCCGAACTCCTCGAGTTCATGCGCAAAGCAGTCGACGATTTCGGACAGACGATTGTCATGGTTACTCACGATCCGATTGCCGCCGGCTACGCCGACCGGGCCATCTTCCTGGCCGACGGAAAGGTCGTCGACCACATCTGGTCCCCGACCGCCGATTCCGTGCTCGAACGCATGAAGACCCTGGGAGCCTGAGCCATGATTCGTACAGCAATCAAGGGCGTATTCGCTCACAAACTCCGTCTGACACTGACGGCTGTGGCGATTGTTATGGGTGTCGCTTTCGTGGCAGGCACCTTCGTACTGACCGACACCATCAACTCCCGATTCTCCACCCTGTTCGACGATGTGTACGCCGGCGTCGACGCCACCGTCCGGCCCGAGTCGAGCAGCATGACCAACCAGAGTGGCTCATTCTCCACGGAGTTGGCCGACTTGGTCGCCACCGTCGAAGGCGTCGATCGTCTCGCTGCCGGCGTGGGCGGGGTGGCTCAGATCATTGATCCCGACGGCGACCCGATCGGTGGTCAGGGTCCGCCGACGATCGGCAGTTCTTGGGTCGACATTCCGGCGCTGACCGCCTTTCGCGTCGACGACGAGAACGGGCGTGCCCCGGTGGTCGCCGGCGAGGTTGCCATCGACGTATCTACATCAAATGCCAACGACCTGACAATCGGCGACGAAGTGCTGATCGAGACGGCCGCCGGAGCTGAGAGCTTCGAAATCGTTGGTTTGGTCAGCTTCGGATCCGAAGACAATCTCGCCGGTGCAACGATCTCGGTATTCGAACTGAGCGAAGCCCAGCGTCTGTTCGGGTTGGAAGACCGCTTCAGCCAGATCGACGTTCTGGCCGTCGACGGCCTCGACCCGGAGACCCTCACATCCCGTCTCCAGCAGGTGCTCCCGACCGGGATCGAGGCAGTCACCGGCAGCGAGCAGACCCAAGAGCAGTTCGAGCAGTTCACCGAGGGACTCGGATTCATCAACACGGCTCTGCTGGCGTTCGCAGCCGTCGCGGTGTTCGTTGGGGCATTCATCATCCAGAACACTTTCCGCATCGTGGTTGCCCAACGGACCAGGGAACTCCCTCTGCTCAGAGCGGTCGGTGCCTCCCGCCGTCAGGTTATGGCGATGGTGCTGACCGAGGCAATGGCAGTCGGGATGTTCGCTTCTGCGGTTGGCATTGTGGCCGGGATCGGATTTGCCCAACTCCTCAAAGCGGGCATGGACGCGATGGGGTTCGGCATGCCGGACGGGCCGCTCACAGTCGAACCACGCACGATCGTCGTCGGCATGGTGGTCGGACTGACCGTCACGATATTCTCCTCTCTCTTACCGGCACGGAAGGCCTCGCGGATTGCGCCGGTAGCCGCCATGCGCGATACCCCGATCGCCCGCCGGTCGCTGACGACGAGAGCGCTGACCGGGGCCGGCATCGTGGTCGCGGCGGCCATTGCCCTGGTGCTCGGACTCGCTACCGACAACGGCAACGCTCTGATGCTCGTTGCAGTCGGCTCATTGACAGGCTTCGTCGGAGTTTCGGTCTTGGCGCCTTTGTTCGCCCGTCCGATCTCCAACCTGATCGGCAGGCCTCTGCCCGGAATCGCCGGCCGCCTGGCCCGGGGCAACACGGCCAGGCAGCCGCGGCGCACGGCCGCCACGGCCTCCGCGCTCATGATCGGTATTGCGCTCGTCGCGTTTGTGTCGATCTTCGGTGCCTCGATCAAGGCGTCGGTGGGGGAGACGCTCGACGGTGCGTTCCCGGCCGATCTCTCGATTGGCTCAAGCAACTTCTATGCCGGGGTCAGTCCTGCGGCGGTCGACGAGTTGCGCGAGGTTGATGAACTGGGCACCGTGTCCCCGATCTTTTTCGGCGAGGCAGCCATCGAAGGCAGCACGGCGATGATCGCCGCGGTCGATCCGGTCACCGTCGATGCCGTCTACCGGTCCGGCGCCTCGATTCGCATGGCGGAACTCGGGGAGGGCGTGCTGGTACGTTCGGATCGCCTGGAATCCAACGGCTGGTCGGTGGGTGAGAACCTGGGAATCGAGTACCCGTCAATGCAGACGATCTCGACCGAGATCGTCGGAACATTCGAAGATGAGAGCTTCGCCGAATACCTCGTGGCTACCGCGACCTACGCGAAACACTTCCCGGGCCAATCCGCCGTGATGGTGTTCGCCACGCTGGCAGACGGATTCGGTGACTTCGAGGGTAAGACTGCGGCAGCGGATGCCCTTGCGGCGTTTCCGTCGATCGACGTCAACACCCGTTCAGATCAGGTTGCGACAGCTGAGGCTCAGATCGACCAGCTGCTCGGCCTGTTCTCCGCTCTGCTTGGGCTGGCAGTGATTATTGCGGTGATTGGCATCGCCAACACGCTGGCGTTGTCGGTTGTCGAGCGCACCAGAGAGATCGGTCTCTTGCGGGCCGTCGGCATGGGTCGCCGTCAGGTTCGGCGCATGATCCGCTGGGAATCGATCATCATCGCCCTGTTCGGTGCCATGCTCGGCATCGGAGTCGGCATGGTTCTGGGATGGGCTACGGTTGCCTCCCTGGCCGAAGAAGGTCTTGGCACGTTCGCCATGCCGGGAAGCCAGCTCGTCGTTTGGCTGCTCGTCGCTGCGGCGGCGGGTGTCTTGGCCGCCATCGGCCCCGCCCGCAAGGCCAGCCGCATGCGGATCCTCGAAGCAATCGCCTACGAGTGATTCCAGCGCTATCGAGCTTGTTCTCGCGCGACATTCCCACCCCCTAGGGTGGGACTGTCGCGCGGAAAGGCCTTCACCTTCGGGTCTTTCGCCCTTCGGCAAGGTACACAGTCGGCGGGACGGTGCAACCGGCGCCGTCATCTCGAGGCCTCTAATGTGACGTCGCCCTTGACCAGTGAGGAGGAAGTCCGGGCATGAACCCGAGAGTGATCGATCGCTCCTCAGGATCGACCTATGACGAACTCGTCGGCTCCTTTCGCTGGAACGTTCCCAGACGATTCAACATAGGTAGTGCCTGCAGCGATGTCCTGCCGCCCGCCGATATAGCGCTGGTGGTCGTCGACCCGTTGGGCAGGATCACGAGGTACACCTTCGGTGAGCTGACGACGATGTCCAACCGCCTCGGCAACGGCCTGCGAGCCATCGGTGTTGAGCGAGGTGATCGAGTGGGGATCGTCGCGCCACAGTCGATCGAAACCGGAGTCGCGCACTTGGCTCTCTACAAGATCGGCGCGGTTGCTCTCCCCCTCGCCTCGCTCTTTGGACCGGATGCTCTTCGCTATCGGCTGAGCGACAGCGGAGCCCGGGTCGTAATCACCTCCCCCGAGAACCTCGAGAAGGTGGTCGAGGCAACGGACGGACTCGAAGGCAAGATCGTTGTCACCGGACCAGGCACCCAGCCTGGCTTCTTCTGGTTCGACGACCTCGTGAGAGATGGGAGTACAACACTCGACCTGGTGGACACCTCTGCGGACGACCCCGCCTACCTGATCTACACCTCGGGCACAACCGGCCCGCCCAAGGGTGCACTGCACGCTCACCGCAACCTGATCGGCCACCTTCCCGCTTTTGAGCTCTACTACGAGTACTTCCCGCGCGATGGGGATGTTCATTGGACCCCTGCTGATTGGGCGTGGATCGGGGGTTTGATGGACTCGCTGCTGCCTTCCTGGTATTTCGGGCGACCAGTGGTGGTCGGCCAACACGATTTCGACCCGGAGTGGGCTCTCGATCTGCTGACCGAACAACGGATCACCTGCTCATTCCTGCCTCCCACTGCTCTCAAGATGATGCGAGCGGCGGGGGTGTCGAGCAGGGATCTGCAGCTGCGCGCGGTATTCAGCGGCGGTGAGCCTCTCGGCGAGGAAATGCTGGTGTGGGCTGAAGAAAACCTTGGTGTTCTGATCAACGAGGGTTACGGGCAGACGGAGGCGAACCTCATCGTCGGGAACTGTGCATCGACATGGCCGGTCAAACCGGGCTCAATGGGCAGAGCCATTCCAGGCCACGACGTCGTCGTTCTCGACGAAGACGGCACTCGGGTGGTCGGAGAGGTCGGAGAACTGGCAGTTCGACGACCTGATCCCGTCTTCATGCTCCGCTACTGGAACCGTCCGGAGGCCACTCGAGAGAAGTACTCCGGTGACTGGCTCCTCACCGGCGATCTCGGACGGGAGGATGATGACGGCTACTTGTGGTTCGTGTCCCGGACGGACGATGTGATCACTTCGATGGGCTATCGCATCGGCCCGGGTGAGGTGGAGGAGTCGCTGATGGGTCACCCGGCGGTGGCGAATTGCGCGGTGGTCGGCGTTCCCGATGAAATCCGCGGTCAGGTAGTCAAGGCATTCGTCGTCCTCAAGGCCGGGCACGCCGAGGACGACGAAATGATGGCAGAGCTCCAGCACCACGTTCGCACCAGGTTGGCCGCCCATGAGGTACCGAGACAGTTGGTCTTCATCGATGAACTCCCGCGGACGACCACGGGCAAGACCATGAGACGATTACTCAGGGATCTCTAGGTGAAAGGCAGCTTCTTGCGTGAGTTATGGGCGCCATGCGCCCATAACTCACGCAAGAAGCAGGAGGCGGGTTCCGGATGCTGCCCCCTGATCGGGACTGGCTAGCATCGGCCTCACCGATCGGGAGGAACCCCTAAGCACTGTTCGTCATCCAGTTCGTCTATACGTGGAACATGTTCCTCTGGCCCAGCTTGATCATCAGAGA
>JAUVQS010000046.1 GCA_030598025.1 Acidimicrobiia bacterium
AAGCCTTGTTCGATCATCGCCTGAATCCCGGTGATGTGGTCGTGATCCGCTATGAGGGCCCGAAGGGCGGCCCCGGCATGAGAGAGATGCTGCAGATCACAGCTGCCATCAAAGGCGCCGGACTCGGCAAGGAGGTGCTGCTGATCACGGATGGGCGCTTCTCGGGCGGCACGACCGGGCTCTGCATCGGGCACGTTGCTCCCGAAGCGGCTCGCGGCGGTGCGCTCGCCCTGGTCGAGGAGGGAGATCGCATTCGGGTCGATCTACCGGCTCGCCGTTTGGATCTGCTGGTTGACGAGGAGACGCTGGCCACCCGGAGGGCAGGGTGGAAACCGCCCGAACCCCGGTATTCGACCGGGGCGCTTGCCAAATACGCACGCTTGGTCGGCTCCGCCGAGGGTGGTGCGGTGACGGCGTGATGATCGGGCGATCAGATCGAGCGCGGTAGCCTGGCGACGACATGCCCGACGTAGTCAATTGTCCCGCCTGCGGGGCTGCCAATCCGAGCGGGTCCGAATGGTGCGGACAGTGTTTCGCCGGCTTCGCGGTCGCCTCCTCACCGCCGAGGCCGGCCGAACCGCCGACTACTCGACCGGTTCAATCTCATCCGGGTCCGGTTCGTTCTTCTGCGCCACCGGCCGGATCAAAGGGACCGGGTGGACCGCCGACCCCACCCACTCGTTCAGACTTCCCGGGGCCTGCTTCACCTACGCCTCCGGTTGAAGGCCCTCAAGCCGACCTCGGGGGTGGATGGAACTGCGCGTCGTGCGGAACGGCCAACCCCGTTTCTTCCGATATCTGTCGATCGTGCAACACGTCGATCTATGAGACATTCGGAGCGGACGAGAATGATCGTGTTGAGATCGATCCAACCACCGCAGCCGTCTGGGGTTTGCTGCCGGGCGGGGGGCACTTCAAGGTCGGGCAAGCCGGCCTGGGGCTGGCCGTGGCAGGGCTTCTGGTTACGGCTCTGGTATTCGGGGCGCTCATGATGGGTGGCAATAGAAGTGCAGTCGGCATAGTGCTTCTGCTTGTCAGCGGCGTCGCCTGGGCGATATCGATCTACGATGCGACCCGGTTCGCCGCGCACAACGAAGACGCGGTCCTGTTGCGGCCGAAAGTGATCACCATGGCGATGGGCCTGGTATTTGGCGTCGTAATCGTGGCGGCCGTGTCCATCACAGGAGAAGGAACGACACCATGAACGGAGTCTTTGGTATCAGCCTCGTCATCGGCATCGTTGCGCTGATCGCCTGGATTCTCATCGGTGGGTTCTCAGAGGCGAATGATGGTCGGCCGGTTCATCCCGATGAGAGATTCGGGCCCAAGGGGAGAGGAATCGTGGCGGCGCTCACCGCCTTTGGGATCGGTGGGCTTTCCGCCTCCTACGGTGGATGGCCGATGGCTGGCGCCGTGGCTGCCGCGCTGGTCGCAGCGGGCGTGTTCGGTGTTTACGCCTACCGCTTCGACGCCGGCGACGAACCGGAATCCAACTGAATGTTGCTGGTCGCTGATGTCCACGGGGCGTTTGACGAACTCGCCCGGGTGATAGCGACCGGAGAACCGGTGGTGATTCTCGGAGACCTTCTCAACTTTGTGGACTACCGAACCGGAGCAGGAATAGCCACGGAGATCTTCGGTGCGGATTTCGCCAATGCCGCCATGCAGTTTCGGCGTGAAGGTGACTTCACCGCGTCCCGTCAAATGTGGCGCAATTTCTCAGCCGGCCGGGAGGATGAGGTGCGGAACCAGGTGACCGAGGAAATCCAGCGCCAGTACACCAAGATGCATGAGGCGCTCGAGGGAGGATCCGGGTTCGTGACGCACGGCAACGTCGACATTCCCGCTTTGCTCCAGTCCCATCTGCCGGACGGCTTTCAATATCTGAACGGCGAGACGGTAGTGGTCGATGGGATGAGGCTGGGGATGGTTGGAGGAGGTTCAACGACGGGTTTGAACGCGGCAGGTGAAATCGGTGAGGAGGAGATGGCCGGATTCCTCGATGAGATGGGGCCGGTCGACATCCTCGGGACCCATGTTCCTCCGGCGATCGACTCCCTGCGGCGCGATGTGATCACGGGCCGGCTCGAGGGAGGGTCCGTGGCGGTTGCCGAGTATCTCCATCGCCATCAGCCTCTGGTGCACTACTTCGGTGACATCCATCAGCCACAGGCCTCCCGGTGGCGGGTCGGTCGCACCCGTTGCATCAACGTCGGCTACTTCCGGGCCACGGCGCGGGCGGTTCGCCACGTCTGACGTCGATCTCGATCATCTCTCCGACACCTATCGGTTCCGTCCGATGCGACCCGAGGGAGAGGCCCGGGTCCGGATGGCTCTGACCGGACTTGAACGCGGCGCTCGCGTGTTGGATGTCGGTGGTGGAACCGGCGCCCATTCGGCGGTGATGCGGGCTGAGGGTCGGCTGCCGGTTCTCATCGATCCGTCGCTCGCCCAGCGTCAGAAAGCAAACAAACAGGATCTGATTGTGGTCGGCGGCGTGTCGCAGTTGCTCCCCTTCGCCGGCGACTGTTTCGATATGGCGTACTTTCACCTTTCGTTGCACTACGGCAATTGGACAAAAGCTCTGTCGGAAGCAGTCCGAGTCGTTCGACCCGGGGGCCGAATATGGATCTGGACCTTCTCGCGTCACTACCTCGCCACATCGTTTGCAGGCCAATGGTTTCCCTCGGTTCACCGACACGATCTAGAGCGTTTCCCCGACGTGAGCGACGTCATCGCCCATCTGCAATCGGTCGGCGTTGTGGAGATCGAGAGTCGAATCTCGATCGAGACCGTTGCGCGCACAGCTGCGGAATGGGAAGAGAGATTTCGAGCCCGGTTCGTCAGCACGCTCCAGATGATTGATGATGATGAACTCGAGCGCGGAGTACGGATGTTCCGCGGCCGACATACGCAGCCGGACGAAACCGTCGCGATCGACCTCGAGTTCGAAGCGATCGTAGGATCGGTCGGCGGCTAGTCGGAGCCTGTCCCGCTACTCTGTGGTCAATTCGAGAAGGAACGGTTATGGCAGAAGGTGCAGTTCAAAGAATTGAGATATCAGCCCCACCTGCGGTTGTCTTCGCAGTTCTCGCCGACCTGCCTGCCTATCCCGAGTGGATAACTGCCATGCGGTCGGTCGTCGTCACGGAAGAAACGGCCGATGGGCTGCCGGCGACTGCGAACTTCGAGGTCGATGCGATGGTCAAGGTCATTTCCTATGAACTCAACTACGACTGCGACGCGCCGAATCGGATGTCGTGGACGGCCGTTCCGGGAGACGACATCACGGAGATGGATGGCTCATACGAGTTGAAAGAACTCGACGACGGCTGCACCGAAGTGGTCTACGCGCTGAAAGTGGACTACTCCTTCCCGCTTCCCGGGTTCCTTCGTCGCCAGGCCGAGAAGCAATTGGTTGGAAACGCGCTGCGTGGGCTGAAGAAGCGTGTCGAGGAAGTCCAAACCGGCTGATGCGCGTCGTCCTGGTGACCGGCAAGGGGGGAGTCGGCAAGACGACGGTCGCCGCCGCCACCGGACTTCTTGCCGCCGAACTCGGCCACCGAACGCTGGTGACCTCTACCGATCCGGCCCACAGTCTTGCCGACGCGTTCGACGTTCCGCTGGGCGACGTGCCCAGCACGCTCTTTGACGGTCTCGATGTCCAGCAGATCGACGCCCAGATGCAGCTCGCCAAGCACTGGGGTGAGCTCCACGAGCAACTCAAGCGGGTATTCCACTGGGGCGGCGTGAAGGGCATCGAAGCTGAGGAGTTCCTCGTATTCCCCGGCATGGACGAGCTGTTCTCGCTTCTGCAGGTGAAGGATCACGCCGACTCGGGAATCTATGACACGATCATCGTCGATTGTGCTCCGACGGCCGAGACGCTGCGATTGCTGAGCCTGCCGGAAGTCCTGTCGTGGTACTTCGACCGGGTTCTCCCTACGGAGCGAATGCTGATGAAAGCCGCTCGGCCGGTGCTCACCAGGATGACGAACCTTCCGGTTCCCGGCGAGGAGGTCTTCGACGCCGCTGAGGGCGTGTTCCTGGCCGTTGAAGGGGTCAAAGCTCTTCTCGCTGATTCTGAGGTGACGTCGGCCCGGCTCGTCGTCAACCCGGAGAAGATGGTGGTGAGTGAGGCCAGGCGCACGTATACCTACCTGGGTTTGTTCGGTTACGGCGTCGACGCGGTGGTTGTCAATCGAATTCTTCCGAACGATGTCACCGACAGCTACTTCGATGCATGGCGGGAAGTGCAGGCCAGGCACCTGGAAGAAATCGAGGAATCGTTCCAGGAGGTGTCGATCTTGCCGTTGCGTTTGTTCGGTCAGGAGATGGTGGGTCTTGACCGGCTCCGGGAACTGGCGACCGAGCTATACGGAGATACCGATCCGGTCACCGGATTCAAAGGCGTTTCACCGTTCACGCTGACCGAGGATGGAGAAGAGGTCGTGATCGAACTCGCCGTGCCCTTCGCCGACGAGGAGGAACTCGATGTTCTCCGCCGCGGTGGTGAGTTGTATATCACCGTCGGCCCGTACCGTCGATCTTTCGTACTTCCCGACTCGCTTTTACGCCGCCACATCGCCGGGGCCAACCTGGCCGGCGGTGTGCTCCGGGTGACATTCTCCGACTAATGGCGCGCCGTACCCAGAGTCATCCGTCGAGGACGAAGCTGTGATCCACAGGCCTCTCCGCTAGCCGTGCTGCGGAAAGCCGAGATCAACACCCCGATGAATACGATCCGGCCAACGGGCGATGACGGTCTTGACCTGGGTGTAGAACCGGATGCTGTCGGGGCCGTAGATATCGTGATCTCCGAATAGCGAGTCTTTCCATCCCCCGAACGAGTAGAACGACAACGGCACCGGAATCGGCACGTTGATGCCGACCATGCCGACCAGGATCTCGTTCTGGAACTTGCGGGCGGCTCCACCATCGTTGGTGAATATGGCGGTTCCGTTTCCCCAGGCGTTGTCGTTGATGATCCGGATGGCCTCCTCGTAGCTATCTGCCCGGAGGTGGCAGAGCACCGGGCCGAAGATCTCGTGCTGGTAGATCTTCATGCTCGTCGACACGTCGTCGAACAGGGTCGGTCCGACGAAGAAGCCTTCCTCGTAGCCTTCTACCGAGAAGCCCCGGCCGTCGGAGAGCAACGTGGCGCCCTCTTCGACACCAAGATCTACGTAGCCGACCACGCGATCACGGTGCTCGGCGGTGACGAGCGGCCCTATCTCAGACCCTTCGGCCATGCCGGGCCCGACCTGAAGACTGGAGATGCGTTTCTCGATGGCCGGAATCAGCTGCTCGGCTGCGTCGCCCACCGAGACCACCACCGAGATCGCCATGCAGCGTTCCCCGGCCGAGCCGTACCCGGCCGAAACGGCAGAGTCTGCGGCGAGTTCCATATCGGCATCCGGTAGCACCACCATGTGGTTCTTCGCGCCGGCCAGAGCCTGCACGCGTTTGCGGTGCTCGATTGCCGTCGCCTGTACGTACCGGGCAATCGGGGTGGATCCAACGAACGACACGGCCTCGATATCGGGGTGAGTCAACAGTCGGTCGACGGCCACCTTGTCACCGTGGACAACGTTGAACACTCCCGCCGGGAGTCCCGCCCGTTCCCAGAGTTCGGCCGCGAGCATGTTCGGCGACGGGTCTTTCTCGGACGGCTTCAGCACGAATGTGTTGCCCGCCGCAATCGCCATTGGATACATCCACAACGGCACCATGGCCGGGAAGTTGAAAGGTGTGATACCGGTCACGACACCAAGCGGCTGCCGGATCGAATACATGTCTACCGACGTAGACACATTCTCCGAAAACTCGCCCTTCAACAGCTGCGGAAGTCCGCACGCGAACTCCACGACCTCGAGACCTCGTTGCACCTCACCGCGTGCATCGTGGAGTGTCTTCCCGTGCTCGGCGGTTATCAAACGCGCCACATCGTCCTTGTGCCGTTCCAGCAACTCACGGAACGCGAACATGATCCGCTGTCGACCGGCCAGCGACCTGTCGCGCCACATTGGGTAGGCGTCGGCGGCGACGCCCACGGCCAGGTCGACATCGGCGACCGAGGCAAATGCCACCTCTGCGGACTGGTTGCCCGTCGCCGGATCGAAGACCTTGCCGGTGCGCTCTGGAACGGCTTCATGCGGCCGTCCATTGATCCAGTGGTTGATCAGGTTCATTGCGGATCCTCCGATGGTTGTGCGTCGGCGTCACCTGGAGGTGGACCGGTTGTGGAACGGATGACGAGGCTCGGGGGTACGACGACGTGGCGTGCATCCTCCCGACCCTCGTCGAGCCTCTCAAGCACCAGTTGAGCGGCTTCGCGGCCGAGGTCGGTTCGCGGTTGTCCAACGGTCGTGAGCGAAATGCGCGGCAGACCGGACAAGGTCAAATCGTCGTATCCGATCAAAGAGATGTCACCGGGGATATCGAGGCCCGCATCGTCGATGACCTCCATCGCCCCGAGTGCCGCCGCATCGTTGGGGGCGAAGACGGCGGTCGGCATATCTCCGCTGTTCAGGATCTCGATCATCGCTTTGGCGCCGCCGCTCTCGGTGAAGTCGCCCCGGAACACTCGTATCCGGTCGACGAGTCCGCGTTTGATCATCTCCTTTTCGTAACCTCTGCGCCTTCTCGGCGACCCGGCAGCCGAGCCCGCGTGGATGTGGGCAATCCGTGTATGACCCAGTTCGGCGAGATGTGCCACGGCCTCTCGTGCTCCGGCAGCATCGTCCGTACACACGGAGTCGAGTCGTTTGGACCGAGTATGGCGGCCGACGAGAGTCACCGGGAGGGCGGTCGCGACGCCTTCGATTCTTCCGACCTTCATCATCGACCCCATGATGATCAGGCCATCGACACGTAGCTCTAACATCGTGGTGATTGCCGAGCGCTCCCGCTTGGGGTCGAGAAACCCGGACGAAAGCATGGCCCGGTATCCGCGCTCCGAGGCGGCGGCCTCGATTCCGTCGGCCACGTCGGCGAAGAATGGATTGTGCAGGTCTGAGAGAACGATGCCGATTACGCCGGTCCTTCGCTGGACGAGGCTTCGGGCGACGGCGTTGGGTCGATATCCGAGATCCTTGGCAGCCTCGAGCACAGCCTTTCGGTTCGCCTCCCCGACCCTCGATGGATCGGTCATGACGAGTGAAACCAGTGACTTCGAAACACCGGCTCGTGCCGCCACGTCCAAGATCGTCGGTTGTTTCACAGGCCTACTTCACGTTCGGGTTCGGGGGCATGTACTCCTCGCGAATAACTCTCACGAGTTTGTGATAGGAGGCGATGAAACCTCGCAGAGTTCGTACGGTCGCTCCGTAGGTGTTGAACTCGGCCACCGCTATGCCGTCCAGTCACCTCGACCTTCGAGGCGTTGAAGAGCTTCTGCCAGCCAGACTTGAATTGAGTTTGGAGTGTCACGGTTCCTCCCGCCCGCTAGGTCTGCGGCACTTCCGGACCGGTGGGACCCATTAGGACATTGTAGAGTGGAACGTTCCAATACGCATGTGGGCCATGATTTCGTTCTGTCACTGGGCCGTCCACCCGCCGTCCACCAGCAATACATGCCCGGACACCATCGCCCCGGCGGGAGAGGCAAGGTAGATGACCGCAGCCGCCACGTCGGTAGTCGTACCTACGCGGCCTATCGGCAAGCGGTCGAGCACGCCGCGCAGATACTCTGGTTGGCCGAGGCGTTCGGCTGTGCCGGGCGTATGGATGAACGTTGGAGCGACGGCGTTGACCGTCACGCCTCGGCTCGACCATTCGAGGGCAAGCACCTTGGTCAGGAGATTTACACCCCCCTTGCTCGCCGAATAGGCGGCATGATCACGGATTCCGACCACGCCGGCCTGGGAACTCATGTTGACGATCCGTCCCCGACCCTGGGCAAGCATGATCCGTCCGGCTGCCTGGCAGCAGAAGAACAGGCCGCGCAGGTTGACCGCCATCATCTCATCCCAATCAGGCTCGGTAATTTCCTCGGCCGGGTGGTTGGCGCCCAGTCCGGCATTGTTGACCAACACGTCGAGCGACCCGAAATGCCCACGTACCTGCTCGAAAACGATGCCAATCTGGCTCACATTGCGAACATCGAGCTCCACCGCCAGGGCGTTTCCGCCCTCCGCCTCGATCTCAACTGCCAGCCGCTCCAGGGAGCTGAGGTCGCGGGCAGCAAGAGCCACCGCGGCGCCGGCTGCGGCCAGCGCCTTGGCAAGATCCCGGCCAATGCCTTTGCTGGCGCCGGTCACCAGCGCAACTTGACCGTCGAGACGGAAGTCCGGATACTCCATGAAGGTCTAGAGGCCGAATGCCTGCCGGGCCGCCTCCAAGTTGGCGACGCCGAGCATCACCCGGCTTCTGGTCGCGAGCGAGAGTAGGTAGACCCCGGCATCTGCCTCGTAGGCTATGCGGGTGACCTCGGCCAGACCTCCGGGCCGATCCTCCACCGGGACGACCAGCACCTCTCGTACATCAACGATCAAGAAGCCGGCATCCCTGAGCACCTGCTGCCCCCGGTCGGCCACATCATCGTCAACCACGAGGTGCACCACCCGATGATGCTCCCGGGAAACCGACACTGCGGCCTCGACGTTGACGCCTGCGGCGCCGAGCGACTCCCAAACCTCGGGGACCGCTCCACCGCGCTCCGGGATGATGATCGTGATGTCTTTCATTGCTTCTCCTCCTTGTACTGGGCCCCGGGCAATTGTGGGCGATTCATGTGCTGAACTCCGAGCCGACATCGGTCAACTGCATCGGAAGTCGGTAGGCTCGTCGTGTGCGTCGAGCGGTCGTGTTCACAATGGTTGTTGTAGCAATTGCGGCCGGATTCCTGCTGGTTGCCCGTAATGGCCCCGCGCCGTCGCTGCGATTCGATATCTCTGTTCCCGATGATCTCCGAGCCCTCGCCGCTGAGACCTGGCAGGATTTCCTGACGATCCACCCGGCGCGAACAGATTGCATCGCCCCGGCGACCCTTAGCGCGGCGTGGGAGCTCGATACTCGTGCCGAATACCGGCCGGACTCCGCCACGATCGTCGTCAGGGTTCCGGGGACGGCCCCCACCTTGCGCAACCAGATGGTCCACGAGTTCGCCCATCACATCGAGTTCACCTGTCCGGAACAAGGTGAGCTCCGATCCACCTTCGCGCAAGCACAGGGCTTTACCGGTTCCGCGCCGTGGTTCGACGGCGATACATGGGAGACGACGCCCTCCGAGCAATACGCAGAAGCAACCGTCGAGCTTGTTCTTGGGCGGCGTCCACATCATGGCAACATCCAGATCTCCGCACGGGCCGCCGACATCGTGCGCCGATGGGCGACGGACTCCTGAGGACGACAGAGCCTGCGCTTCCCCGTAGCCAAAACCGATCGCGTCGGTTCCGTCGACCGAGACACATCGGGCCGAGAGAGCTGTGATCGCGGCCGGGCCTGATGCGTCCTGCCTATTCGTCCTGTCCCTCCTCGCCCAGTTGCTCGAGTTCGGACCTGATCGCTCCGGCGGTTTCCGCAAGAGCCTCTGCTTCCTCTCCGCCGTCATGAGAGGCCTGCTCGAGCTCATGTTGAAGAACTTCGAGATCTGCCCCGCCGGCCATCATCTGCACTAGCTGCTCGAGCGGTAACTCTGCCTTGGTGAAGTCGCCGTAGACCGTCCCTCGCCGCAGAATCACGAAGTGATCCGCGACCGGGTAGGCATGATGCGGGTTGTGGGTGATGAAGATCACGCCGATGCCGCGATTCCTTGCCTGCAGGATGTACTTGAGGACCACGCCGGCTTGCTTGACGCCAAGAGCGGCGGTGGGCTCGTCGAGGATCAGCACCTTGGCACCGAAGTAGACAGCTCGGGCGATTGCCACTGACTGGCGCTCACCACCGGACAGTGTCCCGACTGTCTGATCGGGATCGCGAATGTCGATTCCCATCTTGCCAAGTTCGCTGATCGCGGTCTCTTTGGCGAAGTCAACGTCGTAGCGCTTGAACGGACCCCAACCCTTAGTGGGCTCCGCGCCTAGGAAGAAGTTCCGCCAGACCGCCATCAACGGGATCATGGCAAGATCCTGATAAACGGTTGCGATTCCGTGG
>JAUVQS010000124.1 GCA_030598025.1 Acidimicrobiia bacterium
ACTATCGGGAGGCCGGCAGCCTCGACGTTCTGCCTGTGCAGATGGCCAGCGTCCGGGCCCTTTTTTCTTCCGGATTCACCGACGACGAAGCCATTCTCAAGGTGATTCGCGACGTCTATCACGAATCGGGAGTCGTCGTCGAC
Organism: Acidimicrobiia bacterium; assembly: GCA_030598025.1. GTDB lineage: Bacteria > Actinomycetota > Acidimicrobiia > Spongiisociales > JAHEDJ01 > JAHEDJ01. The sequence goes on from JAUVQS010000124.1 coordinate 144, forward strand.
CCTCACACCGCGGCTGGAATAGCGGCCGGCCGTGCCCAACGGCGCGATGAAGATCATCCGATCGTATTTGTCGCCACTGCCCACCCGGCCAAATTCCCGGACGCCGTCAAGTCGGTCCTGCACCTTGAACCCGACTTGCCGGACGATCTCGCCGACCTGATGGATCGCGAGGAACGGTACGAGACGGTGGAGGCGGACTTTGATGAGGTCTCGCGGGTGGTGCGCGGAGTGGCGGGCTAGCCAACGGCTACTGGCTACTGGCCACTGGCCAATGGCTTCTTACGCCCGTTTGTTGCCTCTCCTACCCCTTTGCCCTACACTTACCGCCGATCCCGGAACCCCAGTCGTCGTTCGCGGCGCACGTGTGGTTCATTTGCATCCCACCAAGGTGGCCCTTGCTGATGCAGACGGGAACACCACTCAACACTGAGTTATTCAGTCACAGGACGTCGGTCCGGATTCACATTGCCGAAGGCACCGGGTCGGGCGGAAAGGACGACATGACCACCAGATCTGAGCTCCAGGGGAAGTCGATCAAGGACCTCCGCGAAATCGCGGCAGCTCTCCAGATCGACACGGCAGGGCTTCAGAAGGCCAAACTGATCGGCGTCATCATCGGTGCCGACGGCTTCGAGGGCAGCGACGAACCTGCTCCCGTCGAACTTCCGGCTGCGGAGCGGACAACCGCTCCTGCTGAAAAGGCCAAAGAAGACAAGATCGCCAAAGCAAAGAAGGACGAGAAGTCCGACAAGGCTGAAGCGACCGATGGCGAGGAAAGCCCCTCCGATTCCAAGAAGTCTGCTTCCGAGACCGACGATGATGCCAAAGATGAAGCACCGGCCGACTCGAAGAAGTCAGACCAGGAGACATCAGACCAGAAGAAATCAGATCAGGATCCGGATGAAGGCGACCTGCCGCGCTCCGGCGGTCAGGACCGTCCCCAATCTTCTCAGCAAGGTCAACGTCAGGACAACGACCCGAACCGTCGCAAGCGCCGTCGGCGCGGTGGCCGTGGCGGCCAGGGAGGCCAAGGGGGGCAGGGGGGCCAGGGTGGCCAGCAGCATTACGAGCAGATCCCCGAAGGTGAACTCGAAGAGCGCGAGGGGGTCCTCGAGATCCTGCCCGAGGGTTACGGATTCCTGCGCACTGATCGCTACTTGCCCGGCGATGAGGACGTTTATGTGTCCGCCAGCCAGATCCGCAAGTTCGGCCTGCGCCGTGGCGACCTGATCCGCGGTCCGATTCGTCCTCCGCGTTCACAAGAGAAGTTTGCAGCATTGACCCGCATCGAGTCGGTGAGCGGCATGACGATCGAGGACGCCCGCAAGCGGCCTCGATTCGCAAAGCTGACTCCGCTGTTTCCCGATGTGCGTCTGCCGCTCGAGATCGACGGCCATCCCGAGTGGGTGCTGCCGCGAATCATCGACATCATCGCTCCGATCGGTAAGGGCCAGCGTGGCCTGATTGTGTCCCCGCCGAAGGCGGGCAAGACGACCGTGCTCAAAGAGATCGCCCGGTCGATCACGACCAACAATCCTGAATGCCATCTGATGGTGGTGCTCGTGGATGAGCGCCCCGAAGAGGTCACCGATATGCAGAGGTCGGTGAAGGGCGAGGTCATCTACTCAACGTTCGACCGCCCGGCCGAAGAGCACACTCAGGTGTCTGAATTGGCGCTCGAACGTGCGAAGCGTCTGGTCGAAATGGGAACCGACGTGGTGATCCTCCTCGACTCCGTTACCCGTCTGGCGAGGGCGCACAACCTGGCCACACCGGCCAGCGGTCGCATTCTTTCCGGTGGTGTCGACTCGACCGCCCTCTACCCGCCGAAGCGTTTCTTGGGTGCTGCGCGGAATATTGAAGAGGGTGGAAGCCTTACAATTCTTGGAACGGCCCTGGTGGAGACCGGGTCGAAGATGGACGAGGTGATTTTCGAGGAGTTCAAGGGCACCGGCAACATGGAGCTGAAGCTCGATCGCAAGCTGGCCGACAAACGGGTGTATCCCGCCATCGACATCGCCGCTTCAGGCACACGCCGCGAGGAGTTGTTGTTCGAGAGGGCTGAACTTGCGCAGGTGTGGAAGCTGCGTAGGGTGCTGCTTGCATTGGAGTCTGGTCCGGCCATCGAGTTACTCATCGATCGGCTGAAGCAGGCGAATTCCAATGCGGAGTTTCTTATCGAGGTCGCCAAGAGCGGGAATTAAGGAGAAGCAATGAGGACAGGGATCCACCCGGATTACGTGGATACGAAGGTCACCTGCTCGTGCGGCAATACGTTCACGACGCGTTCGACCGAAAAAGAGATCCACGCGGAGCTGTGCAACGAGTGTCATCCGTTCTTCACCGGCCGTCAGAAGCTGGTCGATACCGGTGGCCGTGTTGAGCGGTTCCAGAAGCGTTACGGCGAAAAAGCTCAGGTCAAGTCGAAGAAGGCCGCCAAGGTCGAGTCCGAAACCGAAGAGGCGTAGCTTCGCCCGCCGGTCGTGACCGGCGGCGTCCCATGAGTCGTCATCCAAACTCCACCGTCGGCGGTCAAGCCGTAATCGAAGGCGTGATGATGCGCGCCCCCGCAGGCTGGGCTGTTGCAGTGCGAACCCCGGAGGGCTCGATCGTCACGATGTGTGAGGATCTTCCCCGTCTCTCCGAACGCAAGCGACTTGCCCGCATGCCGATGGTGCGCGGCGTACTCGTGTTGTGGGAGTCGTTGTCGCTCGGCATGCGAGCCCTCACCTGGTCGGCTGAGAAAGCGGTAGGTGAAGAAGAGGAGCCGATCACCAAGTGGCAGTTGGGGCTGTCGATCGTCATCGCCTTTGCGGCCGTCGCCGTGCTGTTCGTCGGTGCCCCGTTGCTTACTGCTCGCTGGCTCGCCGGCGGCACCACGATCGGTCTCAATGTCGTCGAAGGTCTGATTCGCATCCTTCTATTCGTCGGATACATATGGGCGATCGGGCGATCCTCCGAGATCAAACGCGTTTTCGAATACCACGGAGCCGAGCACAAGACGATCCACGCCTATGAGGCGGGGGATCCGTTGACGGCCGGTGAGATTCAGAAGTACTCGCCCGCCCACCCCCGCTGCGGAACCAGTTTCCTCCTGCTCGTCGTGTTGGCCTCGATAGTCGTCTTCTCGTTTGTGCCGCACACACTCGGCGTGCTCTGGTTGGTTATCAGCCGTCTCCTGCTGATCCCGGTGATTGCCGGCGTTTCCTATGAGATTCTGAGAGCTTCCGGTTTGCGGGCCGATGCAATGTTCGGTCGGATCGTGGCGACACCGGGATTGTGGCTCCAGAAGCTGACCACCGGCGAACCCGATGATGATCAGGTTGAGGTGGCCGTCGCCAGCCTGCTCGCCGCGCTCGACAGTGAGTCTGTCGACGAGGTGTTCGGCCGGGGGGACATCGCCGCCGGTGCCATCGCAGCCTTTGACGCCGGCTGTGTCGGAGACGGCACCGATGGATGAGGCGCTCGTCGCCAGACTCGAAGAGGTCGAAGCATCTTTCAATGAGATCGAGCAACAGCTGGCAGATCCCGGCGCGCTGAGTGATCAGAACCGGTTCGTGGAGCTCGGCCGCAGGCACTCGGAGCTCAAGCCGATAGTCGAGGGATTCTCGAGCTACCGCGCCGCCCTCTCCGATGCCACTGAGGCTGCCGAGCTGGCGGCCGTGGAGTCCGACGCTGAGATGGTCGACGAACTTCAGAAGATGGCCGAAGAGCGAAACACTGAGGCGCAACGTCTCGAACAGGAACTTCGCCTGGCGCTCGTGCCAACAGATCCGAATGATCAGAAGGACGTGATCGTCGAGATCCGGGCCGGAACCGGGGGAGACGAGGCGGCGATCTTTGCCGGCGATCTTCATCGCATGTATCACCGGTTCGCGGAGCGGCACGACTTCAAAACAGATTCGATGGACTCATCGGAATCGGAAGCCGGTGGATTCTCGAAGGTGACGTTCGCAGTCAAAGGCGACGGCGCCTTCTCGAAACTCAAGTTCGAGGCAGGCGTCCATCGAGTGCAGCGGGTTCCAAAGACCGAGTCGCAGGGACGGGTGCACACATCGACCGCCACCGTGGCGGTCCTCCCCGAGGTAGAGGCGGTCGAGCTCGATCTAGATCTCAACGACGTCCGTGTGGACGTATTCCGGTCGAGCGGCCCGGGCGGTCAGTCGGTGAATACGACCGACTCGGCGGTTCGGCTGACCTACGAGCCGACGGGCCTCGTGGTCTCCTGCCAGGA
>JAUVQS010000099.1 GCA_030598025.1 Acidimicrobiia bacterium
ATGAGGTCGAGACTTCCGTCCAATTGTCGCTTCGCTCCCTGGGGGGAGAAATGTGAGGTTTCGACTTCCGTCCAATGGTCGCTTCGCTCCCGGGGGGGAGAAACATGGCTGGATCCGGGATCTCGCCACCGCCCTCGAGCCTGCTCCGCAGGAGCCTGCCCACTCCTCCCACCTCGGTGGTGGGAGTAAGTGAGTAGCCGGTACCCGGGACCTCGCTTCGTGCAAGTGATCAGATTGCTGCGTAGACCTGCCATTCATCGGGGATGCCCTTGAGGGCGTGGGTGCCGCGGTCTTCGAACTCGATGCCGGACCCGGCAACCAGGTCTTTGACCGTTCGAGAGACCAATACCTCGCCGGGATTGGCCAGCGAACCGATTCGTGCTCCGATGTGTACGGCCAGGCCTGCAATATTGTCCCCGACCATTTCGATTTCGCCGGTGTGAAGTCCAGCGCGCACGACGACTCCGAGAGGGTTCAGCGCTTCGCCTATCGAATGGGCAGCGCTGATCGCTCGTGCAGGTCCATCGAACGTCATTAGGAATCCGTCGCCCTGGGTGTCGATCACGCGGCCCCGGAAACGCTCCACCTCGGCGCGGACGACGACATTGTGGCGATCGAGGAGGTCTCGCCACGTTTTGTCTCCCAACTCTGCCGCCTTCTCGGTCGAGGCAACTATGTCGGTGAACAGCACGGTTGCGAGGGCCCGTTCCGGACGATGGCTGGTCCGGTAGCCCGTCACCTACTCTTCGATCTCGGAGAGAATCAGTTCCGCCCCGGGAGCGTTGAGCAAGTGGTCGGCTCCCGGGATCTCGACGAGTTTCGAGTTGGGAATCTGAGTGGCAATCCAGCGGCCTTCCTCAACGTTCACATCCGCGTCGTCTGTCTTGTAGAGGCAAAGTGTCGGCACCTGGATGGTGGGCAGCACATCGGTGGTGTCGATCTCAGTGTTCATTGCCAGCAGGGGGGCAGCAGCCTTGGGGCTTGAGCCGAGTCGTAGGTATTTCGCAAGCCAGTTTCGGAATGCTTCGTCAGCCATCCGCGACGGAGCTATCCAGGAGGGGAGAGCGTCGGGATCGCCGAAGGTTCGCTCGACCTCCTCAATCTCGGCTGCCCTGTCTCCGGGAGCAGGTGCCCATGGATAGTCCTCGGATTGGACCCGCTTGGCGTAGCAACCCGTGAGGATCAGCCCCTCCGTTCTCTTCGGGTATGTGGCTGCAAAGTGGATCGACATGTTGCCGCCCTCAGAGTGGCCAAAAAGGGTGGCCCTCTCAGAACCCACCGCATCCATTACGGCGCGCACGTCGTCCATCCTCTCCTCGAGTGTCGGCATCTTGTCGAGCGGAACAGGATCCGACATCCCGGTGCCGCGTTTGTCGAAAAGGATCAGTCGCGAGAATGAAACGAGTCTGCGGAGAAACCTGGCCATCGACGGCTCTTCCCACACGACCTCGACATTGGAGACCCATCCGGGAACATAGACGAGATCGCGCGGCCCTCGCCAACTACCTGGTAGGCAATGTTGACATCTCCGCTCTTGGCATATCGAGTAGCTACCACTGCGTACGAGTGTACGGTCGGTTGCTGGCTAGAGCAGCTCGGATCCGGTCAGGTCGACGGTCGCCGTAATGAGACTCGACCGAGGACGATCCCGAATCCGATCGAGATCGAGGCCAGTACGACGTGGACGGATTTGAACGCCACGCTCTCATCGCCGGTCAGAACCGAGGCGGCCGAGCGGAGCCAGACCACCAGCATCAGTGCTGCGAATCCCACGAACACCCGGGCCATCCAGGCGGAGAGCGGCCGACCCCGCCACAGCATGACCCCGATGACGGCCAGCGCCACACCGAACACGAGCGACCCGCCGACACGGATCCACGTCCAGGGGTCGGAGGATTCGTCGCCGGTGAGCAGGCCGATGCGGTTGCCCCAGGCGATGAACGTCCAGACGGCTGCGGCTCCCGACCACCAGGCGATGCGTCGATCGGTCACTTCTCTTCCCAACTGAACAAACGAACCGCCAGCAACGGGGCGACGACTGCCCAGAATATGAGAACCCACAAGCCGTGGCCCACTGAATCGGAGTACCCGGTCGCCCATCGGAATGTCTCCGACAATCCCGAGGCGGGCAGGATGTCCGCCATGGCTGCGAGTGGTCGGGGCAGATTGTCGATCGCGAACATCACGCCACCCAGTCCGAAGAACGCAACGAACAAGCCGTTCACGACCGCCAATGTTGCTTCAGCGCGAAGGGTCCCCGACAACAGGAATGCGATGCCGCCGAAAGCGCAAGTCCCGAGCACCACGCCGAGGATCAGTGCCCACCAGACCATCTGCGGGCGATAGTCGAGGGCGAGGCGGGCGGCGCCCAGGATGATCGCCAGTTGGAGGACTTCCAGGAACAAGGTCGCGGCCAGCTTCCCGGCGAACAGAACCCAGCGGGGGAGGGGCGTGGCTCCCAGGCGTTTGAGCACCATGTACTTGCGCTCGAAACCGGTGGCGATGGCCAAAGCGACCAGACCCGAGGAGATCACAGACAGGGTCAGCAGGCCCGGAACTAGGAAGTCGAGTTCTATGTCAAACAGGTTCGTGGCGCCGAAGAACAGAAGCAGAGAGACGGGGACGATCAACGTGAGCAGCACGGCCTCACCCCGTCGCAATGTGAGGCGGAGTTCCATTCGGGCCTGCTCGAACAGCATCCGACCGATCATCGGTTGTTCTCCTCGGTCAACGCCAGGAACACTTCTTCGAGACCGCCGGCGCCGACTCTCAGTTCGGTGATCAAAGCGTCATGGCCGGCCAGCCACGCAGTTATCTGTGCGACCAGCACCGGAGTCGGTGTATCGGTGGTCACTACGTAGAAACCGGTGCGCACCTCGCGAACTTCGATGCCGATCTGTTCAGTCAGTTGTTGGATTGGAAGGTCGGGGCTGGAGGTGAACGACACGTCGCCACGAGCATGGATGAGTTCGGTCGGTGACCCTTCGGCCACCATCCGGCCGTGACTGACGATTCCGACCCGGTCGGCCAGTCGCTCGGCTTCGTCCATGAAATGGGTGGTGAGCAGAATCGTCGTTCCATCAGCCTGGAGGCTCTCGATGATCTCCCAGGTGGTGCGGCGAGCAACCGGGTCCATGCCGGCGGTCGGCTCGTCGAGGAATACGAGTTCCGGTGAGTGGACCAACGCCATGGCCAGAGAGAGTCGCTGCTTTTCGCCTCCCGAAAGGCGCCGGTGCAGGGTGGCAGCCTGTTCGGTGAGTCCGACGAGTTCGAGGAGATCATCGGCGGATTTGGCGCCCGGGTAGTAGGCAGTAAACAACGACAGGACCTCGCGAGCCTTCGCTCCCTGATAGACGCCGCCCTCCTGGAGCATGACACCGATTCGGCGTTGGAGCCGGGTGCGATCCGAGATCGGGTTCAATCCGAGAACCTCGACCGTGCCGGAGTCGGCGGCCCGCAGGCCTTCGAGGATCTCTACCGTCGTGGTTTTGCCCGCTCCGTTTGGCCCCAGGAGAGCGTAGGTCTCACCGCCTGCAACATCGAGGCTGAGTCCGTCGACCGCAGTGAGCGAGCCGTAGCGCTTCGTCAGATTGTCGAGGTGGATAGAGCTGGACACGGCCAACGATGGTAACCCAACCGGCCACAGGTTCAGTTGCCTCGCGCTTCCATGTATTCGGTACTCGGTACTCGGTACTCGGTACTAGGTACTTGGACATACAATGCCCCGATGGTCAAACGTTTTCTGCTGCCGGTTGTTCTCGTCGCGGGCGCGGTCAGGCTCATGCCCGAGATCCTCAAACGAACCCTGGCGCCGCCACAGCGTGATCAGCCGCATACGCCGGCCGATCTTGGCCTTCCAGAAGAAGAAGTCGAACTCGTCAGCGCCACCGGCACCGATCTGAAAGCCTGGTTCCTGCCGGTTGGGGGTAGCGCACCGGCTGTGGCGGTTCTGCACGGGTGGGGCGCCAACGCTTCGCTGATGCTGCCGCTGGCGCCGCATTTGCATCGCGCCGGCTTTCATGCATTGTTCCTGGATGCTCGGAATCACGGCCGGAGCGAACACGACGACTTTGTGTCCATGCCGCGTTTCGCCGAGGACCTCGATGTGGCGATCGAGTGGCTGCGCGACCGCCAGGACGTCTCTTCGATCGGAGTGATCGGACATTCTGTTGGAGCCGGTGCGGCCATCCTGGCCGCTTCGCGTACCGACCAAATCAACGCGGTCGTATCCGTGTCGGCCTTCTCGCACCCCGGGGAGGCCATGGCTGAGGGCCCTCCATTCAGCTTCTTCCCTGCTCCGGTGCAACGAAGCCTTTTTCGGACGATGGAACGAACCATCGGGGTTCGGTTCGACGACATCGCCCCTCGTGAGAGGGTGGCGCTGGTCGACGCACCGGTGATGCTGGTGCACGGCGGGGCCGACACGACCGTTACACCCCGCCACTTCGAGGAACTTGTCAACAGGGCACCGGATGCGGAGACCCTCTTCGTGGAGGATGCGGATCATGCTTCCCTCGACGCCTTCGTACCCCACATTCACCGGATCCTGGGGTTTCTGGCCGAACACCTGAGGTAGGTGTTTGCGAATCGCGAAGTGCTGGTGTCGGACGCCCCCTCCGCTCTCGCCTGCCGGCGAGACCACCTCCCCCAACACTCGCTTCGCTCGCGAGGGGAGGAAACAGGGCCTTTACATCCATAACCATCTCGGATACTGTGCTCTGCACATGACATCACGAGTCTTCTTTGCGTATTTCGGTTTTACCGGGCGGAGCGTCCGGGCCGAAGGTGCGCGCATCTAGCAAGACTGCAACACCGACACCAGGCCCGGAGCTTCAAGGCTCCGGGTTTTTCATTTCTGGGGCCGTTCCGGCGGAAGGACAACCATGATCCGCAAAGCAGAACGCAGCAAAACTGGCTCGACCAGCACGGTTGTGCAGGTTGGTGATGTGCGATTCGGTCATGATCCCTTTCCCGTCATTGCCGGACCGTGTGTAATCGAGTCCGAAGATCAAATCACCGAGATCGCCGAAGTGGTGGCCACCGCGGGAGCGTCGATGCTTCGTGCCGGAACTTCGGTGGCGGGAGCATCCCCCTATGAGTTCCGCGGCCTCGGCAGCGAAGGGCTCAAGATGCTGCGCGCCGCCGGTAACACAGTCGGCCTTCCGGTTGTAACCCAGGTCATTGAGCCGGCAGGAATTCCCGAGGCGACCGAGTTGTCCGACATGATCGAGGTTGGCGCCGGCAACATGCAGAACTTCGAACTTCTGCGTGAGATCGGCCAGCAGGATCGTCCCGTTCTGCTCAAGAGGGGTCCGTCTGCCACCATCGACGAGTGGTTGTGGGCCGCCGAGTATGTTCTAGCCGAAGGGACTGACAATGTCGTGCTCTGTGAGCGGGGGATTCGCACATTCGCCGACGATGACACGCTCGACATCAGTTCGATCCCGATCGTCAAGGAGCGCACGCATCTGCCGGTGATCGTATTACCCAGCCATTCAGCCGGGAGCCGCGCCCGCGTTGTCCCTCTGGCGCTGGCGGCTCAAGGGGTCGGTGCCGACGGACTTTGCGTCGAAGTGCACCCGACTCCGGAGCTTGCCCTGGTCAATACGTCCGGCCAGTTGGCAGCCCCCGAGTTCGCTCAGTTGATGGAAGCGCTCGGAATCAACCGGATGCGGAAGGCGATCGACCTGGTCGACCGCGACATCGTCCGGGCTCTGTCACGGCGCCGCGATCTCGCTCTGCAGATCGGGCGCGTGAAGGCCGAGCGTGGAATGTCGGTGCGGTCACCTGCCCGCGAGGCCGAACTCATGGAAATCATCCGGGAGGAGGCTGTGCTGCAGGGGTTGGACCCGGAACAGGTCGAAGCCGTATTCCAGTTGATACTCGCCGGGTCCCGTGCCGAGCAACGCCGCCTGCGTTCGGTGGGAGAGCTATAGGA
>JAUVQS010000031.1 GCA_030598025.1 Acidimicrobiia bacterium
CCATGGCTCTTGTCTTTGGTAGCCGGTTACCGACTTCCGGGATCTGGTGGAGCGACCGGCGCAACTGCACCAGTTCGGGCAGCAGCTGACGGGACTCTTCGAGCAGTGTGACGTAATCCATGTTTTGATGGTAGGAGATCTCTTGTCTGCGCATAGTCCCCCCAATGGTGTCCCATTTCGCGGCGGTGCGCACATTCGGATGCGAAGGATTCCTGTTTCAGACGTGCCTCCCACCTGTGGGAGCTGTCCGTCGGAGCCGGGCTGAGGGGGCTTCACAGCCAATGAGCCTTGTGTGTTGGCTATTCGCCTGGGAGCCCCCTCCGCTCCCCGGTCCTCCGGACCGGCGACCACCTCCCCCAGCTAACGCTGGTGGAGGACGTTTGAGGGGCACCAGGTGTCGCACACTCCCGCGACGGAAACGCGGCGCCGTCCGCCCCGAAAGGCCCTCCTATCGGAACTTCTCTCCGTTCTCCGCCTTCTCGATCAGGATCTTGGCGGGGGTGAACCGCTCCCCGTACTTCTCGGCGAGTCCGTCGAGGTCGGCGACGACCTGAGCGGCGCCCACCTGGTCGATCCAGAAGAACGGGCCACCTCGGAATGGTGGGAAGCCGAGGCCCATCACCGCTCCAATGTCGCCGTCGCGAGCATCACCCAGGATGCCCTCCTCCAGGCACCTGGCTGCTTCGTTGGCGAGCGCCAGCCACATCCTCTTCTGGATCTCTTCGACGCTGAACTCCTGGCGCGGTCCGAAGCCCAGGGCCGAGTAGACGGTCTCGTCGACGTCGCCGCGCTTTCCCTTTTCGTCGTACAGGTAGAAACCGCGCCCGTTCTTGCGGCCCTTGCGATCCTCGGCAAATCCCTCGGCCAGTTCAGGCCCGGCCATCCTCTCTCCGAACGCGTCGACCATGATGACAGCGATCTTCGCTCCGACGTCGAGGCCGACCTCGTCCGACAACAAGACGGGTCCAATCGGAAAGCCCCACGCCACCATCGCTTCATCGATAGCCTCGACCGAGGCACCCTCCGACAGCAGATGCATTGCCTCGTTGGAGTACGGTCCCAGGATGCGGGTCGTGTAGAAACCCGTTCCGTCTTTGACCACGATCACCGTCTTGCCCTGCTTCTTTCCAAAGGCAACGGCGGTGGCGGTCGCCCAGTCGGCGGTTTGATCGGTGACGATGATCTCGAGGAGGGGCATCTTCTCCACCGGAGAGAAATAGTGCATGCCCAGCACCGTCTCCGGTCTGGTCGATGCAGCAGCTATTTCGGAGATCGGAAGCGAGGAAGTGTTGGAGGCGAAGACCGCCTCCGGGCTCGTGATGCCTTCAACCTCGCGCAGGATTGACTGCTTCAGTTCGAGGCTTTCGAATACTGCCTCAACGATCAGGTCGCTGTCCGCAAAGCCTCGCCAATCGGTGGACCCGGTTACACGGAGCATCGCCTTCTCACCGTCGAAGCTCCGGAGGCGTTTGCGCTTTACGTCGCGGTCGATGACTTTCTGGACGTAGGCAAGCGCACGGCCGATCCCGGCGGCATCGACTTCCTTGATGCGGATCGGCGTTTTCGCCTTGAGTGTCGAAACGGCTGCGATGCCCCCTCCCATCAGGCCTCCGCCGATCATGGCGACCTTCTCAACCGGTTTCGGATCTACTCCCTTCGGCACCCAGGTCTCCTTTTCGAGGGACCGGGAGGCAAAGAAGACCGAACGAAGTGCCAGCGACTCCGAGGAAACCACGAGTTCGCCGAAGAACTTGGCCTCAGCGGCGTATCCGGCTTGGGGTCCTTCCTCAATGCCGATCCGAACGGCCTCGAGGGCGCGCTCTGGAGCCGGCATCAGCCCCTTGGTCTGCTTCAGCAGGTTGTCCTTGGCCTGCTTGAACAGAACATTGCGACCGACCGGGTTGGTCTCCAGAGCGAGTTCTTGCAGCCCGTCCATCGAAAACAGCTTGCGTTTCTTCTCCTCTTTGGGTCCAGATGTGATTGCTTCACGGGCCCTCTGTTTTGCCACCGTCATCAGCAGTTCTGCGGGAACGACCTCGTCGACGAGCCCCAGCTTCTTTGCCTTCCGGGCCCGTGCGGGACGGCCGGTCAGGATGAGCGGGAGGGCGTCGGCGATACCGATGAGCGCCGGGAGGCGTTGTGTGCCTCCTCCCGCCGGGATGACCCCAAGCTGGATCTCGGGTTGGCCGAGCTGGGTTGACGGGAGGTCGGTGCAGATGCGCATCGAGGCGCAAAGCGCCAACTCGTTGCCCCCGCCGAGGCAAGCCCCGGATATCGCGGCGACCACCGGCTTGCCAAGTGTGGTGTGCAGTCGCTCGATCCGGGCGTACATCTCGTGGGTGTTGAGGATGGTTGCCTCGGCGTCCTTTGGGTCGGTCAACTCGGCGAACCAGCGAATGTCGGCACCGACCAGGAAGTCCTTCTTGGCTGATCCCCAGACGACGGCCTCGATCGAATCGTCGGTCTCGAGTCGATCGAGGACGGTGTTGAAGTCGTCGAAGATCACGGGTCCGAGCGTGTTCATCGGCTCGCCGTTCCGATCCATCAGAACCGTGGCGATACCATCTTCGACTGAAAGCTGGAAGTGGGTGAGTTCGTTGGTCATCAGCGCTCCAATACGACTGCGGCGCCGAGGCCCCCGGCGGCACACTGGGTGATGAGGGCAGTTCCCGAATCACGGCGGGATAGTTCGTTGGCCATGGTGAGCAACTGGCGTGCGCCGGTGGCTCCGAACGGGTGGCCGAGACTGATCGATCCTCCGTAGAGATTGAGCTTCTCGTCGGGAATCTGGCCGATGGCTTTCTTCCGATCGAGGTGTTTCTGAGCGAAGTCGTCGGAGGCGAATGCTTGTATGACAGACAGCATCTGGGCGGAGAACGCCTCGTGGATATCGATGACGTCGATGTCGTCCAGGTTCAACCCGGCCCGATCGAGCGCGATGGGGGTGGCGAGCGCGGGGCCGATGAGCAGCTGCCAGTTCGGATCAACGGCGGCGAACCCGTAGGACCGAAGAAAGGCCTTGGGAACGAAACCGAGCCGGTCGGCGGTCTTCTCTTCCATCAGCAGCAGAGCCGCGGCTCCGTCGGTCAACGGTGAGGCGTTGCCGGCGGTCACCGTGCCGTACCGTTTGTCGAACACCGGCTTGAGAGTCGAGAGCTTCTCATAGGTCGAATCTGCTCGCGGGATGTTGTCCTTCTCAACGACCGTCGTGTATTTCGGCGGTACCGGGAAGGTCATCACCTCGCCGGAGTAGACGCCCTTCTCCCATGCTTCGACGGCCTTCTGATGGGACCGGAATGCGTAGGCGTCCTGCTCCTCTCTAGGGATGCCGTTCATTCGGGCCATCTTCTCGGCGGCATCGCCCATGCTTGCGCCGGTCGACCGGTCGGCGATGGCGGGCGGCCTAGGAGCGAGATCCTTGGGTCGAAGCCCGGCGAGCGCCTTGACCCTCGACATGGGGTCTCGAGCACTCTGGGCCTTCATCATGACGTCGACGAACTCGTCGCTGAACATGACGGGCGGCTTGGAGAGGGAGTCGGCGCCGCCGGTGACGACGATGTCGGCCTCTCCCAACAAGATCGCATTGGCGCCTTCGACGAACGATTGGGTGCTGGTGGCACAGGCCCGTGTCACTGAGTAGGCGTCGGTGTTGTCGGGAATGGTGGTGGAGAGGACGATCTCTCTGGCGATATTCGGTGATGAGACGTCCTGCACGACGCTGCCGTAGACGACTCGATCGATTAGACCGCCGTCCAGGCCGGCCCGGATGAGCAGTTCGTTAACGACGGCCTGGGCCAGACCCAGGGTGGATACGTCTTTGAATACGGTCCCCGACTTGGCGAATGGTGTGCGAAGTCCGTCGACGATGGCGACACGGCGCCCGTCAACAACTCCCGGCCGTTTCTTGGCCATGAGTGCTCCTCGAGTGGTCTTGTTACTCACCAGTATCGCGCCTCTGGAGTATTCTCAGCAATGCTATGTATCACCAGTGGTACATAGCATTGCGCGGAAACTTCCGTGGAGAGTCGGCGGGACGTAGGATCGGCCCATGAATCTTGGTTTTGGACTACTCAGCGCTCAACTTCGGCCCGGCGAGACGGATTGGGCAACGGCCTACGACGAGACGGTCCGCCTGGCGGTCGAGGCCGAAAGGTTGGGCTACTCCTCGGTGTGGACCACCGAGCATCACTTCGTCGACGACGGCTACATGCCGTCCTTGCTGGTGGTGAGCGGCGCCCTGGCAGCCGCTACGCAGACCATCGAGATCGGCACGGGGGTCATCCTCGCCCCGCTGCATGACCCGATTCGTCTGGCGGAGGACGCGGCGACGGTTCAACTCTTGAGCGGTGGCCGGTTGACTCTCGGCCTCGGGCTGGGATGGAACCCGATTGAGTTTGAGGCGCTCGGCGCCGATCTCCACACTCGGGGGAAAGCGATGGACGAGATCCTCGACATCCTCCCCAAGGCGTGGACCGGCGAGCCGTTCAAACACTCCGGTTCTGTGTACGACCTCCCCGAGGTGGCAGTGCGTCCGGCACCCTACGCTCCGATTCCGATCGTGATCGGCGGAAGCGCCGAACCGGCCATACGCCGTGCCGCCCGGCTGACTCAGGGTGTCTTCGCCAATGCGCCGGTCGATCGATTTGTCGAACAGGTCGAATGGGCGCTGGATGAACTCGACAAAGCCGATCGCAATCCCGAGGACTTCCGTTTCATTCACTACTCGATCCTCTACCCGGCCAGTTCAGAGGGCCAGGGATGGGACGAAATCGGCCGGCACGTCTGGAACATGTCCTGGAAATACGGCGACATGGAGCCGTCTGCGACGCGAACGGGTCGGGTGAAGTACGCCCCCCAGCTCACCGAAGCAGACGAGAAGAGCCTGCGGTGGCGCTCGGCTCTCGTCGGGCCCTCAGCTCAGATTGTTGAAGAGTTGCGCTCGATTCGAGACAGGATCGGCGTCCCGGTTGATTTCGTGGCGCGGTCGTTCTTCCCCACCCTCGAATTCGACCGGCAACTGGAGATCATGCAACGCCTGGCCGAAGAGGTCGGGCCGCACGTTTGAGAACGACGTGACCATGGCCCGACAGATCTAGTTCCGCCTCATCGCGAGGGGCCCCCGGTCGCCTCGCTATTGTCGCTCTATGTCGACTGAACGGTTCGTGCTCGCCATCGACCTCGGAACTTCCGGCCCGAAAGTGGGACTCGTGTCGACTTCAGGGATCGTGGCCGAATGGAGCTTTGAGAAGGTGCCGCTCATCCTGGCTCCGGGCGGTGGCGTCGAACAGGACCCGGACGATTGGTGGCAGGCGATCACCACCGCCACCCGAACGATCGTACAACGAGGGTCGGTTGCGATCGACGACATCATTGGGGTCGGCGTCACCGCACAGTGGTCGGGAACCGTCCCGGTCGCAGGCACCCGTCACCTCAGCAATGCCCTCATCTGGATGGATTCGAGGGGCGCTCCCGAGATGATCGACCTCAACGGTGGTCCGGTGTCGGTTTCCGGGTATTCGGTTTCCAAACTCTTTCGCTGGATCCGCCGCACCGGAGGAGCTCCCGGCCATTCCGGCAAGGATCCGATCGCACACATCCTCTATCTCAAACACCACCAACCGGAGGTGTATGACGGGGCGACGGTGTTTCTGGAACCAAAGGACTACCTGAACCTGCGACTCACCGGGGTGGCGGCGGCGAGCCACGATTCGATCACTCTCCACTGGGTCACCGACAATCGGAACCTCGAGAGAGTTGCCTACGACCCGGGCCTCATCAGATTGTCCGGTATCGACCCTGCCAAACTGCCGCCACTCCGACCTCCCGGCGAAGTGCTGGCTCCACTCTCCACCGAGGCGGCCAACGACCTGGGCCTTCCCGCGGGGATCCCCGTGGTCATGGGGACCCCGGACACACATTCAGCCGCCATCGGGTCAGGAGCGGTGAGTGATTTTCAGGGCCATCTATACCTCGGAACGTCATCGTGGATCAGCTGTCACGTGCCTTTCAAGAAGACGGATCTCTTCCACGGCATCGGTGCCTTGCCCTCGGCCATCCCGGGCCGCTACTTAGCAGCCAATGAACAGGAGAGCGCCGGAGCTTGCCTGACCTACCTGGTCGAGAATCTCGGCCTGCGCGGCGACAATGATGCGGGTTCGGTCTACCAGGGACTCGACCGGGCGGCCGAACGGATCCCGGCCGGAAACAGCGGCGTGATCTTCACTCCCTGGCTGAATGGTGAGCGGAGTCCGGTCGATGATCACCATCTGCGGGCCGGTTTTTTCAACCAGTCTCTCGACACGACCGCCGATGATCTGATCCGATCCGTGTTCGAGGGCGTCGCCTTCAATGCCCGATGGTTACTCGGCTATGTCGATAAGTTCGCCGGACGGTCGATGCCGGAATTGCGAGCGGTAGGCGGCGGAGCCAACTCGGCGGTCTGGTGTCAGATTCACGCCGACGTGCTCGACCGCCGGATCCTCCAGGTGAAGGAGCCAATTCTGACCGGGCTCCGCGGCGTGACCTTCCTCGCAGCTGTGGAACTCGGCTATCTCGACTTCGATGACATTCCGGCCCGGGTCGAGATCGCCGGTATCCATGAACCCGACCCCGAGCGCCGGCAGGTCTACGACCGGCTCTATCAGGAGTACCTCAAGCTGCACAAAGCCAACCGCAAGATCTACGCCCGGCTGAACCGGGTCGAGTGAACGAGGAGCTATGGATCTCGAGAAAGTTCTGTCCGGGCCGCTCAGGCGGATGAACCCACGACTGGCCGGATGGGCCTACTCGGGACTTCGCCGTGTCGCTCCGATCCGTCGTCGCCTGGAGGCCGAGTTCGAGGGCGTGGTGGCCGGCATGGAGGAGGCAGTCAAGCCCTACCGGGAGGAGCTGACGACCTATCGACGAATGCCGGGGATCGGATTGGACCGGGCCGAGGTGCTGTCTTTGATGAAGGATCTGGCCGATCGCGAGGAGGCCGGATGGAAGGATGGGTTCGCTTCGGGTGCCGTCTACCACGGCCAGGATGATCACGTTGCGTTTCTGAGCAAGGTGATCGAGGCACATTCGCAGGTCAATCCGCTTCACGCGGATCTGTGGCCGTCGGCGATCAAGTTCGAGGCCGAGGTCGTCGCCATGACCTCCTCGATGTTGGGCGCCGGGGAAACGGCAGACGAGATCGTAGGCACGGTCACGTCCGGTGGTACCGAGTCGATTCTGCTGGCCGTGAAGACCTACCGGGATCGGGCGGCTGGGAAGCGAACCAAACGCCCGGAAATCGTCGCTCCCGTGACCGCCCATGTTGCTTTCGACAAGGCGGCCCACTATTTCGGTTTGAAGATGGTGAAGGTGCCCGTCGACGAAACTTTCCGCGCCGATGTGGCGGCTACCGCCGGAGCTGTCAACCGCAACACGGTGGTTGTGGTCGGTTCGGCGCCCTCGTTCCCACACGGCACGATCGACCCGATCACGGAACTCTCGACTCTGGCTGCTGAGCGAGGCGTGGGTTTCCACACCGATGCCTGTCTGGGCGGCTTCGTGCTGCCGTGGGCCGACAAGCTCGGCTACCCGGTGCCGCCATTCGATTTCCGCCTGCCGGGAGTCACTTCGATGTCGGCCGATACCCACAAATACGGATATGCGGCGAAGGGGACGTCGGTGGTCATGTATCGGGGGAGGGAACTGCGCCGTCACCAGTACTTCACAGCTTCCGACTGGCCGGGCGGTTTGTACTTCTCACCAACGCTGGCCGGGAGCCGTCCCGGGGCCTTGAGTGCAGCCGCCTGGGCGGCGATGGTTTCCATGGGCGAAGATGGATACCTCGACGCCACCGCCGGAATCCTCGAAACGGCTGCCGAGATCCGATCCGGGGTCGAGACAGTGCCTGAACTGAACGTCCTCGGCGATTCGCTGTTCGTCATCGCCTTCGGTTCGGAAGCCGTTGACATCTATCAGGTGATGCAACGGATGAGCGAGCGTGGCTGGAGCCTGACCGGATTGCATCATCCGCCGGCGCTTCATCTGGCGGTGACTCTTCGCCACACGGCGGCGGGAGTCGCGACGCGGTTCCTCGAGGATCTCCAGGGTTCGGTGGACGACGTGAAGGCCCATCCGGGCGAGGCTGGTGGCGTGGCGCCGGTGTACGGGATGGCCGCCACGGTTCCGGCTCGAGCAGTGGTTGACGACCTGCTCGAAAGATATGTTGACCTCCTCTTCGAGGTGTAGCGAGATACCTGGAAAACCGGTCTGATGGGAGCGATCGTCCTTCGCTAGTTTCGAGGTGAGGTGCTTGTTGAGTATCCGATCTGTGGTCCGCATCAGCTGCCCATGGATTGCCTGGTCGGTAATCCGTCGTTTGTCGCGCGGGTCGGGCGTGACGGACGCGGAGTTCGATCGTTCGCTTCCCGGCAATGATGTGATGCGGCATCCGATGATCGAATGGACGCGGGCGACGACGATCAACGCTCTGCCCGAGGAGGTTTGGCCCTGGCTGGTACAGATGGGGTTCGGTCGCGGGGGCTGGTACACGAACGAGCGCATTGATCGCATCGTCTGGCGAATCGAGAACAAGAGCTCGAACGTGATTCTGCCCGAGTGGCAGCACCTGCAGGTGGGAGACATCGTCCCGGATGGTCTGGGCTTCGCCGCATATTTTCGAGTCGTAGCGATTCGGAAACACGAAGCCATCGTGTATCACTCGATCAGGATCCCTATCGTGGCCAACCCCTAGATCCGGCGGATGCGGAGGCAGTAGCGCGCCGCGAAAGTGAGCTCATCGCAGGGGGGACCTACATCGATTTCAGCTGGGCGTTCGCTCTCCGCCCCGTCGGTGACCAGTCGACGAGGCTGTTCGTGCGGGCTCGTTCAAACATCTTTCCCCGGTGGGCGGTCGCTACCACGACGATCTTCGGTTTGGTGGACCTCTTTCACGTGACCACGATGGTCCGCGGCATCAAGCGTCGGGTTGAGGCCGGCGCCCGTCGGTCTGCGCGGGGTGGTGCCGTGTTGGAGGGGCCTTGATCTCGAGAGCACGTCGCGCTTCCTCGAAGCGGCCCCGCGTGATCCCGTATCTCAGTAGTACCAGTGCTGCGATCACCAGGAATATTCCGGGGATGACTCCGAAAGCGAGTCGGACGCCGAGAACGCCTGATTCAGTTTGCACGTCTGCCGATCCGTCGTAGCCGAAGACTTGAAGGAAGACGCCGAGCACGAAGCCGGCGATGCCGAGGCCAATTTGATGGATCGTCATCCAGAGGCCGAAGAACACGGATTCGTGGCGCTCACCGCGCTCGTACTCATAGAAGTCGACGAGATCGGGTACCAGGGAGCCGGGGATGAGCAGATAGGCGGACATCGAAGCACCGAGGAGTGCCGATCCGATCAGGAAAAGGACGGTTGAGTCGGTGTTGACCAGCAGGCCGAGAATCAGGAGTAGGACTGCGGCCAGAATGTTGGCGATCAGCAGCAGGCGGCGCTTGTCGATGCGATGCGTGAGCCGGTTGGTCAGCGGCACTAGAGCAGCGGCCGTGATGGTATAGACGGCCAAGCTGATCGAAGCGATGCCGGTGCTGCCCACCACGTGCTCGGCGAAGAAGGGGAGCGTCGCGGTCAGTACGCCGGTGGCGACCGCCCCGAGCAGCTTGAACCAAAGAAGGGTCGAAACATTGGGTTCGCGGGCCAGGGCAACATAGCGACGGAACGGAACCTTTGCGATGTCGGCGTCATGTTGTGCTTCGATCCCTTTGATGGCGGCCGCGGCGACGAAGATCGCCACTGCGCAGAAGACACCGAAGCCGATCGATATTCCGCGCAGGGCGCTTTCGACGCCATCTTCCTGTGAGACCAGCAGGGCGATGCCGCCTCCCGTGATCGTTCCGAACGAGGAGAACATCGCTCGGAAGCCGATCACCTGGGTTCGCTCGTCGTAGTCGACGGTCATGATCGGGACCATCGCCATGTAGGGGACGGCCACCAGTGAATAGGCGGTGGCGAAGAAGAGGATGGCGAGGGCGGCCAGAACAA
This sequence comes from Acidimicrobiia bacterium, assembly GCA_030598025.1. Lineage (GTDB taxonomy): Bacteria > Actinomycetota > Acidimicrobiia > Spongiisociales > JAHEDJ01 > JAHEDJ01. The sequence goes on from JAUVQS010000031.1 coordinate 10,021, forward strand.
AGGCAACCGTCTGCGAGACGTCCAGCGGCACCCACCAGAGGAGGGCGAAGCTGATCGCGAACGGGATGGCCCCGTACAGCAGATATACCCGCTTGCGACCGTGCCTTGAGCGAGTGCGATCGCTCATGACGCCGATGATCGGATCGTTGACCCCGTCCCACAACTTGCCGATCAATACGACGGTGCCTGCCGCCGACGCCGACAGTCCGATGACGTCGGTCAGATAGAAGAGGAAGAAGAACCCGACCGCGAAGTACGCAATGGAGAGACCGAGGTCGCCGATGGCGTATCCGACCTTCGTCCGCAGCAACACGTTCGACACCTCTCCGGAGTTTGCTCCTCACATTCTCACCGTGCGAGTCCCCCGCCGCCATCAGGGATTTCCCGGATTGTGCCGTCCGGGCCGCTGTGTCGGATAGGGTCTGGACTGGCTTCTGACGGTCGGCCGACGCCGGCAGCAGGCGGCCGGAGGTTCGCTAAATGCTACCGACTGGTAACTTATGAGCATGTCCGATACTTCTTCGAACGCCCACACCGGCAAGCCGAAACTCCGCGGCTGGCTGCATGCGATCGCGTTTCCCGTCGCGTTGGCCGCCGGCATTGTGCTGGTCGCACTGGCCGGCACAACCGAGGCGCGCGTCGCTTCAGCCGTCTTCGCGATCAGCGCTGTACTGCTCTTCGGCACCAGTGCCATGTTCCATCGAGGCAACTGGTCGCCTCGAGTTCATCGATTTCTGAGGCGGATGGATCACTCGAACATCTTCCTGATCATCGCCGGCACCTATACGCCGTTCGCCGTCCTGTTGCTCCCGTCAAGTGAGGGCAGGACGTTGCTGTGGATCGTCTGGGCCGGAGCCCTCGCCGGTGTGGCCTTCCGGGTGTTCTGGGTCGGTGCCCCCCGCTGGCTGTATACACCGATCTATGTTGCGCTCGGATGGGTGGCCGTGTTCTATCTGCCCGATTTCGTGCGTGGCGGTGGGGCGGCGGTAGTGGTCCTCATCCTGGTTGGCGGAGTGTTCTACAGCGTGGGCGCTCTGATCTATGTATTGAAACGACCCGATCCTTCCCCCCGATGGTTCGGATTCCATGAGGTGTTCCACTCGTTGACCGTGGCCGCCTTTGTCGTCCACTACATCGCGGTATCGATCACCGTCTACTCGTAGCACCGCTCCCGATGCGTTTTCGCGCGGCATTCGCGCCCTATAGGGTCAGAATGCCGCGCGAAAACGGGATTCACACGACTCCGTAGACCTGGCGGGGTGCGAGTTCGTCGGGGAATCGGTGCAGGAGCGACCGGCGTGTTTCGAAACACAGATGGCACTCGTCGACGTAGCGGTCTTCCGGGTCGAATCCATGGACCGACGCGAGTTCATGCGGTCCGCCCTCGACGAGTGGGCCGCAGATCGGATGGTCGGCCGCCCGGTAGCGCTCCATCAACTTCCGGATCGGCGTGTCCCACACGTTGCCGATGGAGATTCCCTGGCACAACTGCACATGCCCGTATGGATCCAGGTGAATCCGGGTCGGATCCTCCAACTCCTCGTATGGGCACTCGGTCAGGGTTTGCCACTGCCGCCCGGCCAGGCCCTGGGCAAGGCGGTCTACGGCCCGTCCCCGGAACATGACGCTGCCTCCGGCTACGGGTTCTCCCCGGCCCTGGCCCGGGGCTCCGACTGCGGCAGGCGGATCAATTGTGATCGTATCCGTTGGTATGCCCAATCGCTCTGCGACCCGCTTGGTCTTCTGGGCCGGGTTGTCTGAGCTCTCGCCGTGGTGGAAGGCGTCGTCGCTCACGCTCAGATCGGAGATGCCGAGATCCGCGAGTGGCTTCAGCCACAGCTCGGCGTCTTCTTCGGTGGCTCCGAAGTATCCGCTGGTGACGATTCCGACCTCGAAGCCCCGCTCACGGGCCGAGCGGACGCCTTCGATCAGCAGGGGATAGAAAAGGAACGATTCGCCACCTTCGAAATAGATCCAGTCGATCGTCGGCACATCCTGTGCCTGATCCAGGGCCTCGTGCAGGCGAGGCGCTGTGAATGTTCCCTCCGCGTAAGGACTCGAGTAAACGAAGCAATGATCACACTCGAAGGGGCATGTGTAGGTGAGCAGGATGTGGAGCTGCGAAAGCATGGCCCTCTTTCAGCCGACACATCCGAACATAGCGAACCGCCCGGTCGGATGTCCCCAATCGCGAAGACAGGGGGTTGGTGTCGCCCAGTTACTTCTTCGGCTTCGGTGGAAACGTCGCGGTGTGGTCGAGCGCTCTGGTCACCCACGCCTCCGTTTCGCCGGGTTGTTCACGCCACGATCGGGGGAGTGACGCATATTCCTTCATCGGCCGATCCTCGGGGCCGAAAGGTCCGGCGCCTTTGATCGTCAACAGCTCTCTTCCATCGGCGTCGGGAAGCCGTAGGTCGACCGCCGGCCCGAACAGGCCCATGAACATGTTGCCGTTCACGAATGCCGCGACGTTGCCGAACATGGATTTGGTTTCGACCGCGGGATGTTCGGGAACGATCGACCCGAATTACTCCTTGTCTTCGTCAGCTGGTTTGGGAATTTTCATGCCGGTCCTTCCTCGGAGACGCCGCTCGCTCGAGTCCTGGGTGCCAATCCTTGGGAACGACGGAGCTGCGATTCACCGATGAGCATGGCCAGGATCAAGGCGGTGTCCAGGGCGAGGAGCCATATCCCTGCGACCATCCAACCAAGCAGTGAGACAATCGTGACCAGGGCTGCCGCGCCGAGCCGCAGGTAGGGAATCCGGCGAATTGCTCGATAGGCTGATCCCACAAACGACAAGAGGACCAAGGCGAAGCCGGAGGCAAGCAAGCCCCGCGAGAACAAGGCGAGTTCGTCCAACGGATGCACGACTATCTCCTCGACTGCGACCGCAAACAGGACGATGCCGGTCACGAGCGGATAGTGGAGGAACGTGTATGCATCGCGGGCGAACGCTCCCCGCGCGGTTCCCTGGAGATCGCGGAGATGCTGCTCGACCCGATCGGCCACCCAATGGAAGTACGACCACCAGAGAGTCGACGTAGCCGCGAACGCGACGACGAGAGTCAGACCGAGTGTGATATCAACCTCGACCTCGATCAACCCCGCTCCGATCGCAACAATCGACTCGCCGAGGGCGATGATCACCA
>JAUVQS010000054.1 GCA_030598025.1 Acidimicrobiia bacterium
ACTTCGCTGCGCGTGCCGTCGCGCTCGGGGATCGCCTGGAAGTCCGGGGCATGCACGATGGTGAAATCGGGCATGAAGGGTTCGATCGAGTCGTCGTGCTGAAACGTGCGCGGCAGGCGGAACATGTTGCGGCAGAAATGCGCGTGCCAGGGGCTGGGGGTGATGGCCCGCACCGCCAGTCGGTAGTTCGTGTCGGCGCCGGCGTAAACGTCCTGGATGTAGAGATCTCGCTCGGCGAGATGCTCTGTGACGCGGTCGTAGAGAGCCTCGTAGACCTCACTCTCGATCGGGTGGTTCACGTCTCCCCACCAGATGTCGTTCTCGGTCTCGGGTTCGCGAACGATGAACTTGTCCTTCGGGCTCCGGCCGGTATACGGCACCGTGTTGACCACGAGCGGTCCCTTGTGAGCCAGGCTTCCGAGGCCCTGTTCAAGGGCGTGTTCGACCAGAACCGGCGTCGAAGTGTCCCAGAAGACATCTGCTTGTGGTGTGATTCCGTGGACTGATAAGTCCCTCATGCTGTCGCTCCAATTGCGGAAGACTCGGTGGGTGGACGGAAAGGCCGGAGGCGAGGATACCCGGCAGGACTCGTCATACGAACTCGACCTCGTAGCTCCGCGTGATCACGATGTCTGCTCGTTCAATGTGGGGCCCGATGATCTCGTGCTCGATCTCGAGGACCTGCTCGATGAAAGGGTCCATCGCCTCGCGTCCCCGCTTCTTCCGAGCGGCCATGGTCTCCAGACGGTTCCGAGCAATGAAGATCCTCGAGTCGACGTTATCGAGAAGGCTCGTATATGTGCCCTCTGCTATCAGGACTTCGAGCCCGGCCAGCGACATCGTGTCGGACGCGATTGTGTCCTCCTCGTAGATCACCAGTGGCTTCTCGATCGAATCATCGCCGGCGATCGCGGCCGCCAGGTGTTCGTCGAGCAGGTCGAGATGGACTTCGCTGGTGCCAACCCATCCGATGTCCGCCTGACGCGTCTCGTGGTTGGTACGAGGTGGGTGCACGAAGTAGTCATCTTGTTGGAGGATTCCGGCAGAGATGTCGCGTCGGTCGAGTTCGTCTGCCAGCGCTTTGGCCGTCTCGGATTTCCCGCTGCCCGATTCGCCGGCAACCGAGATTGTGTATCGGCCAAGCTTGGCGGTGATCGCGGGTAGTAGGGCTTGAACGATGACCGACGCCGCCGACCGGTGGTGTTCTTCAACGATGATGATGTCGCCTCGCACAGTTGCCCCTCCTCGGCCTGTTTCATGGCCAGGGTAACCGGGTATCGGGGGCGGATTACCGTCGTGGCCGACCGGATATCATTGGGGCATCGTCACAATCAGGAGATCTTCAAATGCCGATCAATAGGAACCTTGAGGCAGCCTTCAACGACCAGATCAATCTGGAATTCGCATCTTCCTATGCATACCTGCAGATGGCTGCCTTCCTCGATGAAGAGAACCTGCCCGGCATGGCGGCCTGGATGCAGCTGCAGGCGGAGGAGGAGCGCGTGCACGCCATGAAGTTCTTCGACTTCGTGCTGGAGCGCGACGGTCACGTTGAGTTGACGGCCATCTCAGCCCCCGGTTTGTCGCTGACGACGGCGCTCTCGGCTTTCGAGGCTTCGTTGGGGCATGAGCAGAAGGTGACCGCAGCTATAAATGATCTGTATGCGCTGGCAACCGACGAGCGGGACTTCGCTAGCTATCCGCTGCTCAACTGGTTCGTTGAAGAGCAGATCGAGGAGGAGGCCACGGTGAGATTGATCGTCGAGCAGCTCAAGATGATCGGCGATGACCGCACGGCGCTCTTGATGCTCGATCGAGAGTTGGGCGCCCGTCAACCCGCCGCCGAAGGCGAGTAGTCAGACTCCGACGGTCCAGGCGAGGATTAGCTGCGACGCGTAGTACAGCGGTAGACCCCAGACTCGGTTCGTGACCGATTCGATCACGAACTGGTTGCGCGCCACCGCCAGATCGGAGAGGAAGAACCCGATGGCTCCGACCAGAATCCAGGGAGTGGCGCCATCGGCGACTACTCCTGAAGCCGCGATGACCATCAGGCTGATGACGGCGACGTAGGCGAAGACGGGGCCGACCATGTCAGGAGACAGATTCGGGCGAAGCCAGCGCACAACGCTCGCGGCAGCCATGCCCACCACCAGCACTGCAACGAGAGTCCAGAGTGGATCGATGTTCAGCGTCATGAAGGCGATGACGTACACCACGTGGCCCGCAAGGAAGCTGACCAAGCCGGCCAGAAAGGCGGGGCGGGTCGATCCAAGCAGGAACAGATCTCCGAAGGCGGCCAGGATGAGGCCGGTGATCAGTACGCGACCGTAGGTGGAATCGAAGGCCCCGCGGTCGACGGCTGCCGCGATGAAGGCAAGTGATGCCACCGGTTTGGCAGCAAAACGAGCCGGCGACGCTCTCCATTCGGCCCAGACGAGTACCGCCACCGCAATCGCAGCGATAGCGGCGAAGATCCAGAACATCAGAGGGTCGACAGTCGATCGACGACCGCGGCCCAGGCGGAGCTTGACGGTGTGATGGGATCGAAGTGATCGGCACCATCGATCTCAAGGAGTTCAACCAGGGTGCCCGGATGTCGCGCCGCCTCGACGTAAGAGTGCGCAAATGAGATAGGAACACTGTCGTCACCGGTGCCGTGCACGACAAGGTGGGGGCGATCGGCTGGGAGAAGGTTCATCGGTGAAGCCACCCGGTACGCCTCGGCGCGGGGAGCTACCCCCAGGAAGCCCGACACCGCGTCGTTGCCAAGATTGGAAGTCTCGGCCGTTTCGAGGTCTGTTACTCCGGCCAATGAGATGGCTGCTGCAGGCAATACGCGTGGGCCGGCTCCCGGGTCGTCTTCACCGAGGCGGTGCCGGTTGGCCGCCCACAGGGCGAGCTGGCCCCCAGCTGAGTGGCCGATCACGAAGACTCGCTCGAGATCCAGGTGGTTTTCGGCCGACAACTCGTCGAGGTGGTCGATCGCAGCGCCGACGTCTTGGAGGGTGGCCGGATAACCGCCGTCCAGTCCGACACGGCGGTACTCGATGTTCCAGGTAGCCCAGCCTCGATTCGTCAGATCGACCGCGATCGCTTCCATCGTGTCTCGGGTCCAATGATGTCGCCAGAATCCGCCGTGGATTAGGACAGCCACCGGGTGAGGCCCGCCGGTGTCGGGGAGGCGGAGATCGCCTTGGTGATCGGTTCCGGTCGCGTAGGCCAGAGTTCGAGGGGATCGCGCCGTTCTGTGGACGAGGTGGTCGATGGCCCAGCGGTACCCGTCGATACCACGACCATAGATCGTGTAGACGCAGGCGGGAGAGACTACCGAGTGTGAACGCCAGGACTCCCGTTCTTTGACGTTCGATATGTGGACCTCGACGACAGGAAGCTCAATCGCTTCTATCGCATCGTGCAGCGCATACGAGTAGTGGGTGAGTGCGCCCGGGTTGATCACAACTCCGTCGACAACCCCGCTCGCCTTGTGCAGACGATCGATGAGCGCTCCCTCGTGGTTCGACTGGAACGTCTCGACCTCGAGACTGTGTACGGAGGCCCACTGCTCACACAACGCCTCCAACTCGGCGAGGGTTGTTGTCCCGTAGAGATCGGGGTCACGGGACCCGAGGAGGTTCAAATTGGGTCCATTGATAATCAGGATACGGCGCATGATCTGACAGGCTACCGACCGGTAGCCCGCCGGGCACCCAATTCGGTCAGGTAAACCTTTCTTTCGGCCGATACGAGTAACGGGTGTCACAACCCGCAGGGATATATGCGACGAGAGAGAGGCGTACCGCGTGGTGCGGCACGTGGACGATATGCAGGTGGTAGCGCGGCCGGAGCGGTTCGACGTGTTCTATCAGCGTGAGTTTCGAGCGGTCGTCGGCCTCGCCTACGCCCTTTCTGGAAGCCGTCTGGCGGCTGAAGATCTCGCGCAGGAGGCGTTCATGACGGCACATCAGCACTGGGAGAAGGTCGGGCGATACGAATCGCCTGGTGCCTGGGTGCGGCGTGTCGTTTCCAACAAATCCGTTTCCCTGTATCGGCGCAAGGCGGCCGAGGCCCGTGCGCTCGCCCGAGTAACTCTCGATCGCCAGTTGCCACTCCCGGAGTTGGGCGTTGACGATGCCGAGTTCTGGCAGACCGTACGATCTCTGCCGAGACGTCAGGCGCAGGCGATCGCCCTTCACTACCTGGAGGATCGTCCCGTCGCTGAAGTTGCGGCGATTCTCGGGTGCACCGAAAGCACCGCCAAGGTCCACCTCCACAAGGGTCGCAAGAACCTTGCCGATCGACTGGGGGTGGCCGAATGACTCTCGATCAGCGAGCCAGACAGGCAGCAGACGGGCTGAAATCGTCGGTCTCGGGCCACCCGCTTCTGATGATGAACCCGACGCCGCAGAAGCCTCCAATGCTGACGCGGGCTCTTTCGTTTGCCGGTGCCTTCGCACTGGTCATCGTTGTTGGCTACATGATGCTTCAGACCAGCATGTTCGCTTCGGACGGTGATGAGACCGCCGAGACAACTCCAACGACGTCGACCGTGCCAACCACCTCGACGACCATCGGCACAACTCCGACCACGATCGAAGTAGTCGTCCCGCCGGTTCCGTCCGAGGGCGGAGGGGATGCCCCGGGTCAACCCGGCAGCGAAGTCCCGACCGCCGAACTCGCCGACACTGCACCACCCGCGTTCGCGATCACCTCGCCGGCCGATGGTGATCGCCTGAAGGAGGCTGCCGTCACATTCGCAGGAACAACGGAACCCGGTACCACTGTGGCGGCCGGGCCATATGAGGCGTCGGTCGCCGACGACGGATCGTGGTCGATCGTGTTGATGCTGAACGAGGGCGGTAACAGGGCCTCGTTCACCGCGACGGACGCGGCCGGGAATGTCGCGGAGGCGTCGATCTTGATCTACTACGACAAGCCCTTGGAAACGCCGAAGCCGCCCCCCGGCGAATGGGTCTTCACGGCTCACGCGACTTACGGCGAGTGCGCGCTGATCCCGCCCTACGATGAGTACTACGGAACTGCCGCGCCGGGTACCAAGATTCTCATCACCTCTGATTTCGGCTCGGGCTCAACCGTTGCCAATGAAGCGGGGGAGTGGTGGGTGAAGGTCGAGTTCCCAAGCGCCCCGTACGGCAAGGTCTTCTCCGTCAGAGTCAAGAATGAGACAACCTATGAGAAGTTCTTCTTCGAGTTCGTGAGTCTGGCGGGGTAGACATTCTGGATATTCCCCCCGACGGTGCCGGCTACGCCGTCACCTGGGGGGACTATCCGCGAGCTCACGGGCGGTGTTGTGGTTCCCGACGGCTGACGACTCAGAGCTCACCGCTCAAGGCTCCAGGAGCACCTTGCCGGTGGTCAACCTGCCCTCGAGCGCTCGATGGGCGTCGGCCGCGTCGGACATTGGGAACCGGGCTCCGATGCGGACGTCCAGTTGGCCGGCCGCAATCCAATCGAAGACCTCCGCCGCCCGACGTTCCAGATCGACCCGATCGGCGATGTAGGCGAACAGAGATGGCCTGGTCACATACAGCGAGCCGTATCGGGCCAGCTTGCCGAGGTCCATCGGCTCGACGACTCCGCTCGACTGGCCGAACAACGCCATGAGCCCGCGCGGCCGCAACAACTCGAGACCCCGATCGAACGTCGCCGCCCCCACGCCGTCGTACACGACATCCAGAGCCTTGGGTCCAACGATGGACTCGACGACATCACCGAAGTCGTCCTCCATGTAATTGATGACATGATCGGCACCCGCGTTCGCAGCCAGGGCAGCCTTCTCCTCCGTTGAAACGGTTGCAAAAACCTCGGCACCCAGCAGTTTGGCGATCTGGATCAGCAGGAGACCGACACCGCCCGCACCGGCGTGAACGAGACACTTCTCACCCGGATCGAGCGGATAGGTGTCTTTGGCCAGATAGTGGGCGGTCATCCCTTGCAGCATCACCGCTGCCGCAACATCCGATGGCACGGCATCGGGCACCGGGACCGCAACGGCCACCGGCACGATCACATACTCGGCATACGAGCCGGGAGCACCTGCCCAGGCCACTCTCTGCCCGACCTCGAAATCGCCGGCATCGGGGCCAACGCCCTCGATGGTCCCAGCCCCCTCGAGCCCAATGGTGAAGGGAAGGCCAACCGGATAGAGGCCGGTCCGATGGTACGTATCGATGTAGTTGACGCCCGCCGCCTCGAGCTTGACCAGCAACTCGCCGGACCCCGGTGTCGGTTGGGCGATGTTCACCCACTCGATGACCTCGGGGCCACCATGCTCTGCTATTTGCACCGCCTGCATCATTGGGCGCTCCCCTTCTCGACTCGATAACCGCGCTTCGTTAGTTCCTCGATCAGCTCGACGTCGGCGTACCCGGAAAGCTCGACGATCGGTCGCGGAGCATCTTCGGACAACAACTGCTCCACGGTGTCCCGAATCGTGCGCGCCCAACCGCGCCCCTTGCCGAGAGCGCGCTCACTCAAAGTACCTTCCGGGTTGATCTGATAGACACGGGCTTCGATCATCGGGTTGGCCCGCGATCCACGCTCTCCGTAGACCAACAACACTCCGCCGGACGGCACATCCTGGATGGCGCCGGCGGCAACAAACTCACCGTCGTACGCCCAACCCGAAGACACGGAGGTGTCGACCGAGTAGACGACTTTGGCCCAGTTCTTGTGGCGCTCATCACCGAGCAACGGCACCTCAACTGCGACCTGTGGATTCATGACAGACACTGTACGACGAGGCCGTGAAGTTAGCGATCGATCCGGCCGGGAAGCACCACCGGACAGGGCCGGCGGCGGACCCCAAACTCCCACCACGCGGCCGACTACTCATCATCCTCGGGGTGCTGTTTCCGCGCATCGCGGACCGGCTGGCAGGCCTTCTCCGGATTCAGGGCTTGCCCGAATAGTCACAAAGTACCGCGGACACCGGCGACGATCAGCCAGACCCCCATGGCAACAAACGAGGCGGCCGCCAATCGGATCAGCCACCGGTACCACGCAGCTTCGATGAAGCGCGTCCCCCGCGATGCCACGAGCGCGAACAGCACCTTCGTACCCACCAGCAGCAGATAGAAGGCGACGAGAAACCCAACCGCCGACACGGCTGACACCTGCCATGCCGAGCGCAGAAGCGGTCCGCCTACACCGAGCCAGAACAACCACGGATGCGGGTTGAGGAGGTTGGTCAGAAACCCGCGCCCGAGGTCCACCGCAGGGGTTACATCCTCAGGCTCGGTTGAGCGCCACCGAAGGGCGTCTAACCCCAGGTAGATGATGAACAAGCCACCACCGACGGCCAGAATCCGGACGGCGCCGTCCGGCAGAGCCCCCACTGTCAGCACACCGGCCGTCACAACGAACACGTCGGTCAGCAGCGGAGCGATCGCCACCCGTGTCCCGGCCGCGAAGCCGCGCCGCATCGAAGTGGTCAGTACGAGTACATGCACCGGGCCGGGAGCGAGGCCGGCTGCAAGCCCGAGGCCGAGACCGATGAGGAGGAAGTCCATCTAGATCCAGAGTTTTCTCAGCAATGCTGTTGCGCGTGGGGAACCACAGTATTGCTGAGAATCCAACTCCCATTTTCTCGGCAATGCAATGGCGCGTGGAGAACCACAATATTGCTGAGAAAATCTGAGGATCAGCCCATTGCCCGGATCATGGCGGCACCCATGTCGGTCGGGGTTTCGGCCACCTCGACGCCGGCCTCGTTCAATGCGGTGATCTTGGCGTCGGCCGTCCCCTTGCCACCTGAAATGATGGCTCCGGCGTGTCCCATGCGTTTGCCGGCGGGGGCGGTTTTTCCGGCGATGAATCCGGCCACCGGCTTGGTCATGTTGCCCTTGATCCACTCGGCGGCCTCTTCTTCGGCCGTGCCACCGATCTCTCCGATCATCACGACGCCCTCGGTGTCCGGGTCGGCGTTGAACTGCTTCAACATGTCGAGGAAGTTCGTGCCGTTGACCGGGTCGCCGCCAATACCGACCGCGGTGGTCTGGCCCAACCCAAGGCGAGTGAGTTGATATACAGCCTCGTAGGTGAGGGTTCCGGAACGACTGATGACGCCGATCTTGCCGGGTTGGTGGATGTAGCCGGGCATGATGCCGATCTTGATCTCGCCCGGTGTGATCACGCCCGGACAGTTCGGTCCGACTAGACGGGTGTCCTTATCGGCTAGGTAGCGCTTGGCACGCACCATATCGGCGACGGGAACGCCCTCGGTGACCGCCACAATCACCTGGATGCCCGATTCGGCCGCTTCCATGATGGCGTCGGCTGCAAACGGCGGCGGCACATACACCACGCTGGCGTCGGCGCCGGTCTCCTCAATCGCCTGCCGTACCGAAGAGAAGATCGGCAGTTCGACCCGATATGTATCCGGTCGCCCGGGAACGCCTGAATGATCGGTTTCACCCTCGAAAACATGGCTTGTTCCGGCCCTCGACGGGTGAACGGCTCCAACCATCTTCGTCCCATAAGCGATCGCCCTGTCCGTGTGGAACTGACCGGTTTTGCCGAGTCCCTGAACGATGACCTTGGTGTCTTTGTTGATGAGGATGCTCACTTGGCCAACTCCACGATCTTCTCGGCGCCGTCCTTCATATCGACGGCAGAGACGACGTCCACATCGGACTCCTCGATGATGCGCCTGCCCTCTTCCACATTCGTCCCCTCCAGTCGAACGACGAGGGGAACCTCCAGTCCGACTTCCTTGACGGCCTGCACCACACCCGAGGCGATCACGTCACAGCGCATGATGCCGCCGAAGATGTTGACGAAGATGCCCTTCACGTTGGGGTCGCGAGTGATGATTCGGAACCCGGCCGCCACCTGGTCGGCGTCGGCACCCCCACCGACGTCCAGGAAGTTGGCCGGCTCACCCCCGACGTGCTTGATCGTATCCATGGTGGCCATGGCCAACCC
>JAUVQS010000027.1 GCA_030598025.1 Acidimicrobiia bacterium
AGATTGGAAGGAAACGAGTCAAATGGCGTGGTTCCAGAGTAAATCGGCCCAGGTGATCCGCCGCGGGGTGGGCGATAAGGCCGTCGAGGAACGTACAACCCGACGCGTCGGCCGCGAGGTGGTCGAAGTTCGCCGGGTTCGAGCAACCCCAGAGAAGAAGAAGAAGCGAGACGCCAAGTCGAAGGGGCGCGAAGGCAAACCCCGCCCACCCGGTCGGGACGGCCGGAGCCGCTCGACCCGGCATTTCGATGATGAGATCATTCTTCCACCCGAGACCGGGAAGAAACAGATGTTGGTTCGGGAGTTACCGACCCAAACCCAGATCGTCATTCTCGAAGGACCATCCCTCGTCGAGCATTACGTTGCCCGGCAAGAGCGCACCTCGCTGGCCCACAACATGTATCTCGCCAAGGTCAAGAACGTGCTGCCCGGCATGGAGGCCGCTTTCCTCGACTTCGGACAACCGAAGAACGGTGTCCTCTACGCCGGCGATCTAAAGGTCGATCCTGAGAAACATGGACACCACCCGCGGATCGAGCAGGTGATCTCCGTTGGAGACGAGGTACTCGTCCAGGTCGTCAAAGATGCCATGGGCGCCAAGGGCGCCCGGTTGACCGGGCAGGTGACCGTTCCCGGCCGCTATCTAGTGCTTGCCCCTGAGTCGGATATGCAGGGCATCTCTCGTCGCCTTCCCGAGGACGATCGAATCCGCCTGCGAGACATTCTTCGTGACGTGAAGCCGGACAACTACGGCGTGATTGTTCGCACAGCCGCGGCCGCGGCCTCGAAGGGCGAGATCGAAGCCGATATCAACCGCCTGGTCAGACTGTGGAGCGCCAACAAGGAGGAGGCTGCCGTTGGTGGAGCCCCCCGCCCGGTGTATGAAGAGCCGGGACTCTTGATTCGCGTGATTCGGGAGCACTTCACCTCGGATTTCAAGCGACTCCTCATCGATGACGGCGAGGCTATGGACTCAGTTGTTTCCTATCTCGAGAAGACCGCCCCCGACCTGGTCGACAAGGTCAGCCTGTATCGGGATGAGATTCCGCTGTTCGAGCGCTACCACGTCGAAGATCAGCTACAGAAGGCGCTGGACCGCAAGGTGTGGCTGAAGTCTGGCGGGCATCTCGTCGTGGATCGGACGGAAGCACTGACGGTGATCGATGTGAACACCGGCAAGTTCGTCGGTAGCTCGAATCTCGAAGACACGGTGTTGCAGAACAATCTGGAAGCTGCGGAGGAGATTGGCCGTCAGCTCCGGTTACGCGACATTGGTGGAATCATCGTGATCGACTTCATCGATATGGAGATCTCACGCAACCGGCAGGCCGTGTTGCGACGACTGAAAGAAACGCTGGCGAAGGACAAGGTTCGCACGCAGGTATTCGATGTTTCGAACCTCGGATTGGTCGAGATGACCCGCAAGAACGTATCGGCGGGTTTGCTAGAACAGTTCTCGGAATTGTGCCCGAACTGCTCGGGACGAGGTGTCGTATTGCACGAAGGAACGGCACTGCGCGGCCTGCCGATCGAGACCGACGACGACGTAGAAGCCATGTAGCCAAGTTGGCAACTCGCCGCTAGCAGGTAGAGTTACCGCTTCATTTGACCTGAGGACGACTATGTACGCGATTATCCGCACCGGCGGGAAACAGGCGAAAGTGCGCCAGGGAGACGTCATCGACGTCGAACGGCTCAAGAACGTCGGCGAAGAAGTAGAGTTCACCCCCCTGCTCGTCGTCGACGGCGACGGCAAGACCATCACCGACCGCGATCAACTCGCCAAATACTCCGTGCGCGCCGAGGTAATCGGCGACACGAAGGGCGACAAAGTCGATATCTTCAAATACAAGAACAAGACGGGGTACCGTCGGCGCATGGGCCATAGGCAGACCTACACCACCATCAAGGTGACGGAGATCACGATGCCGAAGCCCAAGAAGGCCGCCAAGGCGAAAGCCTCCGAGGCCGAGGAGAAGTAGCAGATGTCCAAGACCAAAGCCGGAGGCTCGACCAAGAACGGTCGCGACTCAAAGTCAAAGCGCCTCGGACCGAAAGTGTTCGATGGTCACGTAGTCAACGCCGGAGCAATCATTGTTCGCCAGCGCGGAACTCGCATTCATCCCGGGGAGAATGTAGGTCGCGGCAGCGATGACACGTTGTTTGCCATGGTTCCTGGAGTCGTCAAGTACCACGCCAATCACGGCCGCCGCCTGGTGAGCGTTCTCCCCGAGTAGGGGAGGACGACCGACGGCCTAGCCGCGTGTTCGTCGATCAGGTTCGAGTCCACCTCCGCGCCGGAAACGGCGGTGCGGGGGTGGTTTCATATGTTCGGTCACGAGGCAAGCCCAAGGGAAAGCCGATCGGTGGTTCGGGGGGCAGCGGGGGCGACGTCTACATCGCGGCCGACGATGCGGTCGCAACTCTCCTGATCTATCAAAGGAATCCGCACCACGCGGCCGCCGATGGAACTCACGGCCGGGGCGATCTACAGCACGGCCGACGTGGCGACGACCTTGTGCTCAAAGTTCCGCTCGGCACCACCGTGTATGACGACGAAGGCACGATGATCGCCGACCTCGTCAAGCATGGGCAGCGGGTCAAAGCCCTCGAGGGCGGGAGCGGCGGTGGCGGCAACGCGGCGTTTATTTCGTCGAAGCAGCGAGCGCCGGCCTTCTCCGAGCAGGGCGAGTATGGGGATTCAGCGCCGTTCACGCTCGAGATGCGACTCCTCGCCGATGCTGCACTGATCGGGTTTCCCAACGCGGGAAAGAGCACCTTGATTTCGACGATCAGCGCAGCCAAGCCAAAGATCGCCGACTATCCCTTCACGACGCTCGAGCCGAATCTCGGCGTTGTCTCAATCGGGCAGCGGGAGTTCGTCGTCGCCGACATTCCCGGACTCATTGAGGGGGCATCTGAGGGGAAGGGCCTCGGTCACGAGTTCTTGCGACATGTTGAACGAGCCAGGGCGCTGGTGGTTCTACTCGACCCGTCACCTCTCCAGGTTGCCTCCCCCGAAGAGCAGTACCGCGTCCTTCTGGATGAGCTGCAACAGCACTCCGACGAGCTGATGGCCAGGCCACGCGTGATCGCCCTTGCGAAGGCCGACCTGGCTGCCGATGGCATGGACACCGACCTTCTCGCCTCCTCGATCGGCGAAGACGCCGTGTTCTCGATCTCTGCCGTCGCTGAGCGGGGCATCGAACCGTTCTTGCATGCGGTCGCCGATGCTGTTGATCGTGCGGTGCGTGAAGAGCCGGGTAGAGAAGGGTTCATTCTCCACCGGCCGGTACGCGAGGGTTTCGACATCATTGCCACTCCTGGAGGGTGGGAGGTCACCGGGCGCGCTGCCGAGCGAGCCACTCGGCTCGACGATCTGACCGTTGCGGACACTGCCGACTTCGTGGCTCGTCGCCTGGACCGCCTCGGGGTCGATACCGCTCTGCGAGAGGCTGGAGCAGTCACCGGCGACGAGGTTCGGATCGGAGATCTGGTGTTCGAGTTCACAGAACCCGACGATGAAGATCTCGATACGTCGGGACAACCTCCGGAGGGTGGGGGAGAAGAGTGACCGGGCATCGCCCGATAGCGGCCGGATCCCCGATCGTGGTGAAGATCGGTTCATCGAGTCTGACGCGACCAGAAGGCGGCATCGACGAGCAATCCGTTGAGCGGACGGCGGAAATGATCGCCGAAAGCTGGAGAGCGGGCCATCCGACGGTTCTGGTGAGTTCCGGCGCCGTGGCGGCGGGCTTGCCGGCTCTCGGGTTGAGTGAACGCCCGCGGGACCTTCCCGGACTCCAGGTTGCCGCGTCGGTTGGGCAAACCAGACTGATGGAACGCTACACGGCGGACTTCGCGAAGTGGGGGATGATCGCCGGCCAGGTTCTCCTGACCAAAGACATCCTCGCCAACCGGGATCAATACCTCCATGCCCGCCAGGCCCTCGAACGGATGCTCGACGAAGGTGTTGTGCCGATCGTCAACGAGAATGACACAGTTGCGGTGGAAGAATTGAGGCTCGGGGACAACGACCGGTTGGCGGCGATCGTCTCTCATCTGATCGGTGCCGGATTGTTACTTCTGCTCACGGACACGCCCGGGCTGTACTCCTCGGATCCGCGCCTGGCCGACGACGCCGAACTCCTGTCCGCGGTCCGGCATACCGACGAGATTCTCGATACGGTGGCGGGGGGCTCATCGGGGCGATTCGGCTCCGGCGGAGTGGCGACCAAGGTGTCGGCGGCGCGGATGGCCGCCTGGTCCGGACTCCCGACGATCATTGCTGAGGCCGGCAATGCCGCAGCCATCGGCGCCGCGGCCTCAGGCAGTTCCAGAGGAACGTGGGTCGAGCCACACCCGAGCCGGCTCTCGGCGCGCAAACTGTGGATTGCCTTCGGGCTGCCGGCTTCCGGCACGATCTCGATCGACGCAGGCGCAGTATGTGCGGTTACCGAGGACGGCGCTTCGCTGCTGGCAGTGGGCATCACAACCATTGACGGTGACTTCGGTTCTGGCGAGGCGATCGAGGTCTTCGATGGTGACGGCGTGTTGATCGCCAAGGGTCAGGTTCAGGTCGGGGCGGCCAAATTTCTCCGGGCACAAGAGCGAGGTGAGTTGGCCGGGATGATCGTGGTGCATCGGGATCAGTTGGTCGTTCTGACCTGAGTTCGATAGCCGCCGGCCGGTTCTGTCTCTTGCGATCGGTCGCCGATCAGCTTCTGGCCGACGTCATCGCCGCCACAAATCGCGAGTGAACAGAAGGAGCACCGGGAAGATCTCCAGGCGGCCGGCGATCATCAGGAACGAGAGCAACCACTTACCCATCCAGGGAACTGCCAGGTAATTGGCGGTCGGTCCGACTTCGCCGAGTCCCGGGCCGATGTTGCCGAGGGCCGACGCCACCGCCGAAGCGGAGGTCACGAGATCGAGTCCCCCTCCGACCCTCGATCCGATCATTCCGAGTAGAACTGTTCCCGTCATGAACAGAAACATGAAGAACAAGAAGAACGACTGCACCGATTCGACGATGGGATCGGGGACCGATCTACCGCCGAATCGAGTCACGAACACAGCCCTGGGGTGTACGAGGCGGCGCAGATCTGTTGCGGCGGCACGGGCGAGAACCGCAACGCGGAAGGTCTTAACACCACCGGCCGTTGATCCCGAGCTTCCGCCGAGAAACATCATGCCGACGATCATGATCTGAAGGCCGGGTATCCAAAGCCCAAAGTCGGCTGTTGCGTAGCCGGTGGTGGTCATGATCGAGGTGGCCGTGAAGGCCGCATCCCTGATCGAATCGTGCCACACGTCGTTCTGCCATATCCCGATTGCGATTACGGCGACCGCCACGATGACGAGACCGGCGTAGATGCGGAATTCGGTGTTCCGAACATACTCTCTTGGTTTCCTGAATGCGCGGAAGTGGAGAGCGAACGAGGCACCGGCAATGAACATGAACGCGGTAATCACCCACTGGGTGTAAGAACTGAAGCCGGCAATCGAATCCGCTTCGGTGCCGAAGCCACCGGTCGACATTGTTGTCAGAGCGTGAGCGGTCGCCTGAAAGAGGTTCATGTCGCCGGCCCATAACAAGAGCATTTCCACAGTGGTGAATGCCAGATAGACCCACCACAGTCGTTTGGCGGTCTCGCGAAAACGAGGTGTCAGCCGATCCGGCTGCGGGCCGGGTGACTCGGCTCGCGCCAACTGGACACCCCCGACGCCCAGCAGAGGGAGTATCGCGATCGACAGAACGATCACTCCCATTCCCCCTCGCCATTGCGTGCCGGCCCGCCATATCAGAATGCCGTGCGGGAGCGTGCTGGGATCTGGAACGATGGAGGAACCGGTCGTTGTGAACCCGGCCGCCGTCTCGAAGAAAGCGTCGGTGAGGTTGCCGATCGCTCCTGTGAAGAGATAGGGGAGCGTCCCGAAGAACGCCATCACGAACCAGGCGAGTCCGACCGCGGCGAAACCCTCCTTGGTGGTGAGGACCCCGTGCCTTCCGATGAAACGCCAGGCAATGAGGCCGACGATGATGGTCACGGCCGCGGCCAACAGAATTTGACCGGCTTCCGCCCACTCTTGATAACCGGCCGATACGAGCGCAGCAGGCACCATGGCCAGGCCACTGGCCGCTACAACCGCTCCGATGATGAATGAGAGCCGGCGGCCCATGGACGCTTGCTGGGATGCACTTCCCGACTTCGAGGACAACATCAGCCTGCGAAGAGTTGCTCGACGTCGTGAATAGCCGTCGGCAAGGCGAAGAGGATCAAGCGGTCACGTGCCTGGATCTCGGTGCCACCGTGCGGAATCAACACGTCACCCTCACGATGGATGCCGCCGATGATCGCTCCGGAGTTGAGGTTGAGGTCACTTAGAGCTCTTCCGACGGCGTCGCTGTTGCTGGATACCTCGATTTCGATGGCTTCCGCGTCGGTGTCCTTGAAGGTTGCCACCGAGTGAATGCGACCGCGGCGCACAAACCGAAGAATTGCATTGGCAGCAGCCAGCCGGGCAGAGACGGCCGCATCGATGCCCGTCCCTCCGAGTAGCCCAACGTACGAGATTCGGTTGAATCGGGCGACGCTGGTGGCCGCCCCCAGCGCTTTTCCGACCATGCAGGAGAGAGCGTTGACGTGGTCCCATCCGGTCAAACCCACCACCGCATCCTTGTTGTTCACTCCGAGCTCCTGGAGAACGGCGGGGTCGGTCGGGTCGGCGTTCAAGACAAGTATCCGGTCGTGTCGTTCGGCCAGTGATCGACATCGGTCGGCGTCCGCATCGACCATCACAACATCGACTCCCTCGTGGAGGAGTTGGTTGGCGGTCAGCTCGGCGAGCCTGGTGGCTCCCACGATGATCGCCCGGCGCACCCGCTGCTGGTGTACGCCCATGAATTCGGCTGCTCGATCAAGGTTCTCGGCAATGGTCATCAACAACACATGGTCGTGCTCTTCGATCACCGTGTCTCCGCGTGCCACGATCGTTTCACCGTGCCGGACCACGGCTGCCACCACCCAGTCCCAGGCGGTGGATGATCGCAAGGCCGATAGGGGTCGCCCCACAATCGCACTACGTGCCCTGGTGATACCACCAACCAGAACCAACTCGCCTCGGGCGAACTCAACGAGATCCGAGACCCCGCTGTGCCCGAGCAGGCCCACGATCTCCCGGGCGGCCATTTCGCCGGGGTCGATAACGACGTCCACGCCCAGACCCTGCAATCCGGAGCGCAACTCTTGGTCTTCGATGCGAGCAACGGTGCGCCTCACCCCCATCGTTCTGGCGGTGTGGCAGGCAAGTGCGTTGGCGCCGTCGGAGTTCGAGACGGCGATCAGGAGGTCCGCTTTGCGTATCCCCGCCTCTTCGAGTGTGTTGGGGCTTGCTCCGTTCCCGACAATGACGAGAGCGTCGACGGACTCCTGGAGCTTGGCGGCGTGGCGTTCATCGCTCTCGATCACGACTACGTCCAGACCCTCGCTCGAGAGTCGTGCAGCCAGATAGGAGCCAACTGCTCCTGCTCCGACGATCACGATTCTCATTGGTGGGATAGCGCCTCCCCGAAAAGGTGGTTCAACAGGGTAGTACCGGGCTTGTGGAGCACGGTCGCAACTACACTCCGCCGGAATGATTGATCAAATGGGCTCCAACGCACGGAATGCGGCGCGCGTGCTCGCGACGCTGGATCCTTCGACCAAGAACGACGTTCTAGCTGCAATGGCCGTCGAACTCGAGAGTCGAAGCGATCAGATACTGGCGGAGAACGCCCAGGACATGGAGGACGCTCGCGCTCAGGGAATCAGCGGAGCTCTGCTGGATCGCCTGGCTCTCAACCCGGATCGGGTGACGGCCATAGCGAACGGATTGCGGAAGGTGGCGAACTTGCCCGATCCGGTGGGCTCGGTCACCGGTGGATGGACCCTTTTGAACGGCATCAGACTGGAGCGGGTGCGCGTCCCGCTCGGCGTGGTCGCGATCATCTATGAGGCGAGGCCGAACGTCACGGCGGACGCGGCGGGTCTCTGTTTCAAGTCCGGCAACGCCGCCATCTTGCGCGGCTCGTCGTACACCCTCCGATCGAACAACGCGATCGCAGATGCGCTTCGGGCGGCACTTCACTCGCATGGTTTGCCACAAGATTCGATTCAACTCGTGCAAGACACCAGTCGTCAGGCGGCGACCGCTCTAATGCGGGCGAAGGGGTGGGTCGACTTGCTGGTACCGCGTGGAGGGCCCGGCCTCATTGCCGCCATCGAGGAGCAGGCAACCGTGCCGTTTGTGATCGATGGCGCCGGCAACTGCCACGTTTATGTTGATGCATCGGCGGATCTGGCCATGGCGGCCGATATCGCCTTCAACGCCAAGACACATAGGCCCGGTGTGTGTAACGCTGCGGAGAAACTGGTGGTGCACCAGGACGTGGCCGCAGAGTTTCTGCCCGTCATTGCCGGCCGTCTCGAGGATTTCGGCGTCGAGTTGAGAGGTGACGCCGCTGCGATGGCGATCCTCCCGAACATGATTGCTGCCACCGACGAGGACTGGCCGACCGAGTACCTGGATTTGATTATGGCGATCAAGGTCGTCTCGTCGTTCGAGAAGGCGATCGATCATATTCGGGAGTATTCGAGCGGCCATACTGAGGCCATTGTGACGGAAGATCTTGGGGCGGCCGACCGGTTCGTTCGGGAGACCGACAGTGCCGTCGTTATGGTGAATGCTTCAACCCGGTTCACCGACGGCGAGGAGTTCGGGTTCGGAGCTGAGATCGGCATCTCCACCCAGAAGCTCCATGTGCGAGGTCCGATGGGGCTCGAGGCTCTCACGACAGAAAAGTATGTGTTGCATGGGGAAGGTCAGATTCGTTCATGATTTCCTTCGCTGAACCAGGCGAGGTCAAGACCGCACTCGAAGAAGCCAAGTATCTGGCCGACGATCGTATAGCTCAAGTGGTGTTTCTGGCCGAGCGGCTTGGCAAGCCCGTCTTGATCGAGGGGCCGGCCGGCGTCGGCAAGACTGAACTCGCCAAAGCGCTGGCCGTTGTCCATCAGCGTCGGTTGATTCGCCTGCAGTGCTATGAGGGTCTGGACGAATCGAAGGCTCTCTACGAGTGGAACTACAAGAAGCAGTTGCTGCGCATCCAGGCCGACCAGGGATCCGATTGGAGTCAGCTTGAAGAGGACATCTTCAGTGAGGATTATCTGCTCACCCGACCGTTGCTCGAGGCGATCGCCACCGAGGAGCCGGTCGTGCTGCTGATCGACGAGATCGATCGGGTTGAAGTCGAAACGGAAGCGCTGCTCCTCGAAGTCCTCTCTGAGTTTCAGGTATCGATCCCCGAGTTGGGAACAGTCCAGGCGACTTCTCAGCCATTGGTACTGCTGACCTCGAACAACACCCGCGAGTTGTCGGAGGCGCTGAAGCGCCGGTGTCTCTTCCTTCACATCGGATACCCAACTGTGGATCGTGAGAAGCAGATCTTGCTGGCCAGGGTCGAGGGCGTCACGGAACATCTCGCAGAGCAGGTGGCGCGTATCGTTCGGAGTGTTCGCAGCTTCGATCTCAAGAAGGCTCCATCGGTGTCGGAGTCGATCGATTGGGCGAGGACCCTCATCACTCTTGGGGTGGCAGAAGTCGAAGCGGCGGATGTCACCGACACCCTTCACGTGCTTCTCAAGTATCAGACCGACATAGAGCGAGTGGCCAAAGAACTAGAGATCTAGGTCGGTCTGATGCTGCTCGACGTACTCACCGGCTTCATCGAGGAGTTGCGGTCGGCCGGCGTTCCGGTGTCGATGGTTGAGGCGATCGATGCCACTGAGGCGCTTCGCTACACCGACCTCGGTGATCGCGCCGCCTTCCGGTCCACTCTCGAAGCAACGCTCGTCAAGAACGTTCGGCACCTGGAAGCGTTCGGGACGGCCTTCGACGTCTACTTCGCGCACCACCGACCCGAACCGAATGCGACCGATGGCAACGGCTCGTCGCGCAAGACGGAGCCGGTTTCCGGCGAAGGCGGTCGGTCCGGTACGGGAGGCGAGGGAGATCTCGATGAACTGCTCGAAGCTCTCTTCCAGGCGCTGTTGTCCGAAGACCTGGCCGGAATGAGGGCACTGGTCCGTCAAGCGGTCGACGATTACGCCGGTATCGAACCAGGTCGCCCGGTGGGCGGTACCTACTACCTCTATCGGACCCTCCGTCGGCTTGGTGTCGACGGCCTGCTGGAAAGACTTCTCGAAGCCGAGGACGGCCAGGGCCGGTCCGCCCTCGAAGACCGGCTGGTGCGAGACGAGTTCGAGGAGCGGATCGAGCAACTGCGCGAGGAGATCAGAGACGAGATTCGACGGCGATTGGTCGCCGACCGGGGTCGCGAGGCAGTGGCCAAGACGTTGCGCAAGCCTCTGCTCGAAGATGTGGATTTGATGCATGCCGCCAGAGCCGATCTCGCTCAGCTCGAGCAAGTCATCAATCCGCTAGCTCGCAAGCTCGCGGCGCGGCTGGCGCATAAGCGCCGGCTTCGGAGATCGGGTCGGTTGGACTTCAGAAGGACCATGCGCCGATCCCTGTCGACGGGTGGTGTGCCGATTGATCCCCAGTTCCGCGCTCCTCATCCGATCAAGCCTGAGATCTTCCTGTTGTGTGACATTTCCGGATCGATGGCGACCTTCGCTCGATTCACGTTGCAGTTCATGTATGCGATGTCGAGCCAGTTCTCGAAGGTTCGATCGTTTGCCTTTATCGATGCGCTCGATGAGATCACGCCCTACCTCGGGGTTGGAACCGACTTCCCGCACGCATTAGACCGAATCTCGACGGAGGCCGAAGTCGTTTGGATCGACGGCCACTCCGACTACGGCAGGTCCCTGGACCAGTTCTGGACCCGCTTCGGCGGCCAATTGACCCGTCGCTCGACGGTGATCATCACGGGTGACGCAAGAAACAACTACAGGGACGTCAACAGCACGATCGTTCCCCAACTCGTTGAAGTATCCCGCGCCGTCTATTGGCTCAACCCGGAACCTGAAGCCTACTGGGACACCGGCGACTCGGTCATGAGCGCGTATGGACGCCATTGCACGGGTGCTTATGAGGTGCGAAACCTTCGCCAATTGGAAGCATTTGTCGAGCAGATCGCGCTTCCGCCGATCGGTCGAGTCGCTCGCCCGGTGCCTCACGAGCCCGGCCCTGGGCGTTTCTGGAAGAGATAGAGTCCACTAGTCATTCCGTGTTTTCTTTGCATAGTCAGGATTCGGCGTAAAGGTGGTCGGTCCGGCCGTCGATATCAAGATTGACGGGTAGAGCGAAGATCAGTCCTTATCTCATCCGTAAGGCTCGCCGACAGGTGAGTTCAGTCAGAAGTTTGTTCGAGGAGTGAGTTGTGGCACAACGAGTGCTGGTGGTTGAAGACTCGGCGGTGATTCGCCGTCTGATCGAAGTTTGTCTTCGACCTGCCAGTCTCGAGGTGACCATGCGCGAGGACGGACCGCAGGGCCTCGAAGCCGCGATCAACGATCAACCGGATCTTCTCGTTCTCGACATTGGCCTCCCCGAGATGGACGGTTGGGAAGTGCTGGATCGACTCCGCTCGGATCAGCGGACCAAGGATCTCCCCGTTCTTGTACTCACCGCCCACGCGGAAGAAGAGTCCCGCAGGCGGGCAGATGAGGGTGGAGCAGACGCTTTCGTTACGAAACCCTTCCAACCCAACGATTTCCGACAGGAAGTTCTAAATCTCCTGGCCCGTCCCCGGGCCGGGGTGATCATCGCCGGTTCGTAGTTCGAATTTGACCTATTCCTGAGGCGACCGGAGCCAAAGCCCGACCGCTCGATGCTGAGCATTTCCTGGTGATTTCCCGGGTTCGCCTCCTGTCCAGGAGCGAGTAAATTGGCTTCGTTGGGGGATACCTCTACCGCGATACCAGTTGTCTTGTCCTCAGGAGGACTCATGAAAGTAGCCATCAATGGTTTCGGGCGCATCGGACGTGCAGTTTTTCGGATCATCGCCGAGCGCAATGATCCAGATCTGCAGGTCGTGGCGGTCAATGATCTGACCGACGACGACGCTCTCGCTCATCTGCTCAAGTACGACACCGTCTTTGGCCAGTTCAAAGGCGAGATCGAGGTTGGCGACGGTGTGATGAAGGCCGGTGGCCAGACCGTCGCGATGCTCATGGAGCGCGACCCTGGTGCCCTGCCGTGGAAAGAACTCGGCGTTGACGTTGTTGTCGAGTCAACCGGCGTGTTCCGCGATCGGGCCTCACTGGAGAAGCATCTTGAAGCGGGTGCCTCGCGTGTTCTGCTGACCGTTCCTGCCAAGGACCCGGTCGACGCCACCGTGGTTCTCGGCGTCAACGGCGAAACCATGACCGCCGACGCCAAACTCGTCTCGAACGCATCGTGCACGACCAATTGCCTGGCTCCGCTCGTGAAGGTTCTCGATGACGCCTTTGGAGTTGAACGCGGAGTAATGACGACCGTTCACGCCTACACCAATGATCAGAGCATCGCCGACAGTCCCCACTCGGACCTTCGTCGTGCCCGTCATGCGGCCGCCAATATCATTCCGACCACCACCGGTGCGGCCCGGGCAGTCGGCCAGGTGATTCCACATCTCGAGGGCAAACTCGACGGAATGGCCATGCGAGTACCCGTTCCAGATGGGTCGATCGTCGACCTTGTGGCCGAGTTGAAGACCGACGTCACCGAAGATCAGGTCAACGCCGCGTTCAAGGCTGCCTCGGAAGGCGAGTTGAAAGGGATCCTCGAGTACACGGACGATCCGATCGTCTCGTCTGACGTCATTGGTAATCCGCACTCGAGCATCTTCGATTCCCAACTGACCACCGTCATGGACGGCAACATGGTGAAGGTCGTCTCCTGGTACGACAACGAGTGGGGTTACTCCAGTCGTGTTGTCGACATGCTCGCTGTGATGGCAGATCAGTAGACACGTACAACGTACACCGTATTGAGGGGGCAGCGAAAGCTGCCCCCTCAGGTACCAGGTACCAGGTACCACGAAGATATGCGGATAGGTGCCTCGATCCTCCTCTGGGTTCGCTGCGCTCACCAATCTCCCCCGCACCTGGTGTTCTGTCGCGGCTTGGATCCGACACCCTCTGCTCCCAGAACGTCCTCCACCAGCGTCGGCTGGGGGAGGTGACGGCAAGCTGATGCTTGCCGGCGGAGGGGCCGCTATACCACCAAGAACTAACTGGGCCCCCTCAGTTCGGCTGCGCCGGACAGCTCCCCCGCCAGCGGGAGAGCACGTTCAAAGCTAGATTCCCTCGCTCCCGCATGTGTTGCACATTTCCGCGACAGGACACCGCACCCGAGGGAGGCCGCTCGAAAGGTGGCTCAACCCCGAATTCGGGGAGCCGTCCTACTCCTCCGAGGCAGGTTCGAGGGGGGGCGATTAACCTATCCGCGCGTCTTCCAAGTACCAAGTACCAGGTACCAGGTACCAGG
>JAUVQS010000062.1 GCA_030598025.1 Acidimicrobiia bacterium
CACCGTCGATCGGACCGCTGTTCACCATGACACCGGGCCCGACGTACGACTCCGCCATGTCGGGTTCGTTCAACGGTTCGCCACCGCGGGGATGAATGACCGGAATGATCGGAAGCTCGAACTGGCGCGCAAACTCAAATTCACGCTGGTCGTGAGCCGGCACGGCCATAATGGCGCCGGTGCCGTAGGACAGCAGCACGTAGTCGGCTATCCCGACCGGGATACTCTCCTGATTCACGGGATAGACGGCGTAGCCACCGGTGAAGATCCCGCTCATCTCTTTGGTCTCTTCCATTCGCTCGAGTTCAGAGCGAGCCGCGGCCGCGGTCCGATATGCGTCGATCAACTCTCCGCGATCTGTTGTGGTCAGTGAGTCGACGAGCGGGTGCTCCGGTGCCAGGACCATGAAGGTCGCGCCCCACAAAGTGTCCGGGCGTGTGGTGAAGACCACGATCTCGTCGCCCGACTCGGTCCGGAACTTCACCTCGGCGCCTTCGGAACGACCAACCCAGTTGCGTTGCATCAACTGGATGGCCTCCGGCCAATCGATACCATCGAAAGACAGCAGTTCGTCCGCATACCTGGTGATAGCGAAAAACCACTGCTCCATCATCTTCTGTAGAACAGGCTGACCGGTCCGCTCATCACGACCGTCGATCACCTGCTCGTTGGCCAGAACCGTCTGAAGGGTGGGCGACCAGTTCACCATCGCCTCGCCGCGATAAGCGATTCCAGTCTCGAACATCCTCTTGAAGAACCACTCGGTCCAGCGGTAGTAGGACGGTTCGCAGCTAACCGCCTCACGCTCCCAATCGAACATGGCACCCATCGAGCGCAGTTGCCCGCGCATCCGCTCAATGTTCTCGTACGTCCATTTCGCGGGGTGGATGTTGCGCTGCACCGCGGCGTTCTCGGCCGGCAGGCCGAAGGCGTCGAACCCCATCGGAAACAGCACGTTGTAGCCCTTCATCCGCATGAACCGGGCCCTGGCATCTGAGGGAGTCATCGCATACCAATGGCCCATGTGGAGGTCGCCCGATGGGTACGGCAGCATGGTGAGGGCGTAGTGCTTGGGCCGATCCCAATCCACTTCGGAGCGATAGAGTCCGTCGGCCTCCCACTGCTCCTGCCACTTCTTCTCGATCGCCCTGTGGTCGTACGCTGACATCACTTTGCTCCTGGAATGGACGACAGCGTACCAAGCCGGAGCCGACTCTCCGCCGGATTAGTCCACCGCCTCGCGGGATCCGGGCGCGGTTGGCTGCCTACCCGTCGGATCGAAAGGGATCCCCGCCATCGGAGGAGTCGCGGAGGTATTGCTCGACCTGCGATCCGATCTCCTCGGCGGTAGGGAGCTCTTCGCCCTGCTCTGCCAGCTCCTCGAGCTTCTCGACCACCTTCTGAATCTCAGGTCGGCCGGCGACTATCCCGTCAAGATGCTCCCGCTGTTGAAGCGCTTCTTCGGGCAACCCGTCGAGCGGAATCGTGACACGAAGCCGATTGGCCAGCCGTTCCAGGAGCACAATCACACCCTGATAGAAGGGACCGTTGACATATTGAGGAACCTGGGCCCAATAGCCACGAGCCTCGAATCCGTCGGAAGACAACCGATGCGACAGCACCGTGAGGGCGGCAGCAGGAACCCGGAGAAGACCCTCTGGAGTTCGCACATCTGCCTCGATCAGAGCCGGCTCCGGCGAGGTCATGATCATCGGCGTGCTGATCGTGTGAGGAACGGGAGCCGGAACCGAGCCCATTGCGATGAACTCCGAGACACCAACGGCCACCGCGATCTCCGACACCGAGGCTGCGAAAGCCCGCCACTGCAAATCCGGTTCGGTGCCCCGCATTATCAGCAGGTCTCGCCCGCCGAGTCGCCGGTGGTGGATCACCAGATCCGGCCATTCGAGTTCCCGCAGTGTCCCGTCGATGAAATCAACAACCGGGCGGCTCGAGCGATAGTCGAACAACTGGTCACCATCGAATTCGGCTACGACCGGTCCGTCGCCAGAGAGGAACTCCGCGGCGGTGGATCCTACGCCGGCAGCATCCACCCACCCCCTGAGCGAGGCGATGAGAACCGGAGCTTCGAGATCGCCGGGGAGGTTGTCGGTGTAAAGAGCCATCACGGGGAAGGGTAGCGAGGGTTCGGACTAGCGGGTGCTGCATTCCCCTCCCCCGGACGATCTGAGTCACGAAGCCAACTCGCCTCGATGGATCCCGCACAGGTGGCGGCAATCAGAGATAGAACGACAAGGATGGCGGTGAGACGCATCGTTCGCCTCCTTCTGTGAGGTTCCACTCAATTATGACGCACCGCACGCCGTGATGGTTCCAGCCGGCGAGCTTGCGGGGATACTCTCGACCGCCATATGTCCACCGCCTACCACCCGATCCGCCGACTGTGGGAATACGCCGTCGGCCATCGACGCCGGATCATTGCAGCGACATCGTTCTCGATTCTCAACAAGGCGTTCGATCTCGCTCCTCCCATCCTGATAGGCACCGCAGTGGACGTCGTTGTCCGCCGCGAAGACTCGATGCTCTCGGGTTTCGGGATCGCGGACACTCGCGACCAACTGATCGTGCTGGCGATACTGACCTTCATCATCTGGTTGCTCGAGTCGCTGTTCGAGTATCTGCACTCGATTTGGTGGCGCAACCTTGCGCAGACGATTCAGCATGAGCTCAGAATCGACGCCTATGCCCATACACAAACACTCGACATGAGGTTCTTCGAAGATCGCTCCACCGGTGGACTGATGGCGATTCTCAATGACGACATCAACCAGTTGGAGCGATTCCTCGATGGCGGGGCGAACAACCTGCTTCAGGTGGCGACAACGGTGATCCTGGTTGGTATCGGATTCTTCGGTATTGCCTGGCAGGTTGCCTGGATGGCATTCATACCGATCCCGCTCATTCTGTGGGGGTCGTTCAGATTCCAACGAAGAATCGCCCCTCGATATGCGGCCGTGCGTGATCAGGTGGGGGTCCTCAACGGGCAGTTGTCCAACAATCTGGCCGGCATCGCGACAATCAAGAGCTTCACAACTGAAGACCGCGAGGTTGCCCGTATCGCAGCGGAGAGCGAGTTGTATCAGTCGGCCAACCGCCGGGCCATCCGGTTGAGTTCCGCCTTCTCGCCTCTAATCAGAATCGTGATTCTGACGGGATTTACCGCAACGCTTCTAGTCGGCGGGTTTCGGGCTCTGGACGGTCAACTGGCAGTCGGCGCCTACAGCGTGATGGTCTTTCTGACCCAGCGATTGCTTTGGCCGCTCACCCGTCTCGGCGAGACATTCGACCTGTTCCAGCGGGCCATGGCCTCGACGAATCGGGTGCTCGACCTGCTGGCGATTCGACCCATCATCACCAGCGGAGCGACGCCACTACCGCGAGGAGCGGTCGACGGACACTTGAAGTTCGACCGGGTCGACTTCGCGTACGTCGATGGATACCCGGTCCTCGACTCAGTCGACATTGACATGCCGGCCGGCCACACGATCGCCATCGTCGGAGCGACGGGCGCCGGAAAGACCACGATCATCAAGTTGCTGCTTCGTTTCTACGATCCGACCGGTGGCAAAGTCGATCTCGATGGCCACTCGCTCTCCGAGTTGGATCTGGAAGATCTTCGGAGCGCCATCGGGTTGGTCAGTCAGGACGTCTTTCTCTTCCACGGGACCGTTCGCGAGAACATTGCCTATGCCCGTCCGGATGCTTCGATGGAGGACATCGTCTCGGCGGCAGCGGTGGCAGAGGCACACGAGTTCATCGAAGGTCTGCCCCAGGGGTACGACACGATTGTGGGCGAACGCGGACAGAAACTGTCGGGAGGTCAGCGCCAGAGGCTGTCGATCGCGAGGGCGGTACTTGCTGATCCTCCGATTCTGATTCTCGATGAGGCAACGTCGTCCGTCGACAACGAGACCGAGGCGGCGATTCAACGCTCCCTCGAGCGGATCTCGGTCGATCGCACGACGATCGTCATCGCTCATCGGCTTTCGACGATCCGTAACGCCGATCGCATCTACGTGCTCGATGGCGGGAAGGTCGTCGAGCAGGGAACTCACGAGCACCTGGTCGCCACGGATGGCTTGTACGCCTCACTGTGGAAGGTGCAAACGGGCCAGGCCGTTCCCTGGCACGTCGGCTAGGGCCGGCTCAGATCTCGAGTAGCCGGGTTCTAGGCTCCAATCAAGCCGAGGAGGTTGCGCTTGGACCTCAACTTGTCCCGTCGGTATCTGTTCGCCATGTTCGCCATGCTCTACTTTGTGCAGGGCGTCATCCAGGCGTACCAGCTCAACTTCTTCAAGCCTCACATGTTTCATCGACCCGACGAGCGGATACCGGTCGACGCTCCCCAGCAAGGCGCAGACACAATCCTTGAGCTGCTGCAGAGATACGAGGGCTAGCCCCGTCTTCTGAGAGTCACGGCCGTCCAATTGCGAACTGCGAATCGCGGCTTTGCCTAACGTGCGAGTATTGGCGTAGCTACCCAGGAGGCGTCAGGTGACTATCCATCGTATCGGTATCGTCGGCGGAGGGCTCATGGGCTCCGGCATTGCCGAAGTATCTGCCAAAGCCGGCCTGGACGTCACGATCAGAGAGATCGATGACGCCACCGTTGTGGCCGCACGATCCAAGATCGAGAAGTCAACGGGTCGAGCAGTCGACAAAGGCAAACTCGAACCGGAAGCCCGCGAGGAGCTCCTTGAGCGGATCACCTACACGACGGCCCTCGCCGATCTGGCCGACCGACAACTGGTAGTCGAGGCAATCACTGAGAACGAACCCCTGAAGCTCGAGATCTTCAAGACCCTCGACGACGTCATAGAAGATGAAAATGCGATCCTCGCATCGAACACCTCATCGATCCCGATCACCCGTCTGGCCAAGGCGACCGGTCGCCCTGAATCCGTTGTCGGACTGCACTTCTTCAATCCCGTCCCGGTCATGGGCCTCGTGGAACTCATCAGCACGGTGCTCTCCTCGCCGGAAACGGAGGCCCGCGCCGAGAAGTTCGCATGTGACCAACTGGGCAAGACCGTCATCCATGCCAAGGATCGCGCCGGGTTCATCGTCAACATGCTGCTCGTGCCGTACCTCCTCGAGGCCATCCGCCTGTACGAGAACGGTGTAGCTACGGCAGACGACATCGACACGGGGATGCGGCTCGGTGCCAACCATCCGATGGGGCCGCTAACTCTGGCCGACTTCGTGGGACTGGACACAACGAAAGCCGTCGCCGACGTCCTCTACGACGAGTTCAAACAATCGCAGTACGCTCCGCCTCCGCTGCTCGTTCGTATGGTCGAGGCTGGTCTCCTAGGACGCAAGAGTGGACGGGGATTCTACGAGTATCAGTAGAGCTGTGAGCTATGAGCCTTGCTTTCTCCCCCGATTGGCCAATCGGGGGAGAAACGCGAATTAGGCCGGTTCCAGGGCCAGGTCCAGGACTTGGGCGATGTTCTCCACGGTGTGGAAGGTCATGTCGCTGCGGATGGCGTCCGGTACGTCGTCGAGGTCGCCCTCATTGCGCATCGGGACGATCACCTCGGTGAGGCCCGCCCGGTGCGCGGCCAGCACCTTCTGCTTGACCCCGCCGATGGGGAGCACCTTGCCCCGGAGTGTCACTTCCCCGGTCATGCCCACCGTCGGTCGCACCTTGCGGTCGGTCAGAAGGGACACGAGCGCGGTCGTCATCGTGATGCCGGCCGACGGTCCATCCTTCGGAACCGCACCGGCGGGCACGTGCACGTGGAACTGGCGACGGAACGTTTCGGGCTCCAGACCAAGGTCGCCGGCATGTGCCTCGACGTAGCTGAGCGCGATTCGAGCCGACTCCTTCATAACATCACCAAGTTGTCCGGTCAGGGTGAGGCGCGGTTCACCATCCATCGCGGTTGCTTCGATGAACAGGACATCCCCTCCGACCCCCGTGACTGCCAAACCGGTTGCCACTCCCGGCACATCGGTGCGATCTGCTGCCTCATCGTGCCAGACCTTGGGCTTGCCGAGATAGTCGACCACTTGTGGCTCATCGACATCCACCGAGTCGAATTCACCACCGTCGGTTTGGGTCGCGATTTTAGTTGCCACCTTGCGGGCCATTTTGCCGAGTTGACGTTCAAGTCCGCGCACGCCGGCCTCCCGGGTGTAGCGATCGACGATGGCGGCCAGTGCCCCTTCGGTCACGGAGATCTCCTCCGGCTCTAATCCGGCCGAGCGAATCTGCCTGGGCAGAAGATGGTCGCGGGCGATCGCCACTTTCTCTGCCTCCGTGTAGCCATCGAGCCGGATGATCTCGGTCCGATCGAGCAGTGGGCCAGGGATCGTCTCGAGCACATTGGCGGTGGCTACGAACAGCACGTCTGACAGGTCGAGGTCCACTTCCAGGTAGTTGTCGCGGAACGTGTGGTTCTGCGCAGGGTCGAGCACTTCGAGGAGAGCCGACGAAGGATCCCCTCGCCAGTCGGCACCGACTTTGTCCATCTCATCGAAGAGGAACACCGGATTCATGGTTCCACCTTCGATAAGGGCTCTGGCGACACGTCCGGGACGGGCACCAACATAGGTGCGACGGTGACCGCGAATCTCAGCTTCGTCACGTACGCCGCCCAGGGCGACGCGGATGAACTTGCGCCCGAGCGCCTTCGCCACGGATTCACCAAGAGACGTCTTGCCAACCCCGGGAGGCCCGACCAACAGCAGAATCGCACCGTCTTGCCGACCGGGTGCGTCGTCGAGGCCTCGTTCTTTGCGGAGTTTGCGCACAGCCAGATGCTCCACGATGCGTTCCTTCACATCGTGGAGTCCGGTGTGGTCGGCATCGAGAACCGTCCAGGCCTCGGTCAGATCGAGCCGATCTTCGGAGCGGGTGTCCCAGGGCACATCGAACATGGTGTCGAGCCAGGTGCGAATCCAGGAGTGCTCGGGGGACTGCTCACTCATCCGCTCAAATCGATCGATCTCTCGCTCGACAGCTTCCCTCACGCTCTCCGGCAGCTCGAGGTCGCCGAGCCGCTCCCGGTACTGGGATGCCAGATCCTCGTCATCGCCCAGTTCTTTCTTGATCGCTTCGAGCTGTTGGCGCAGGAGATACTCGCGCTGGCTCTTGTCGATACGCTCCGCTGCGTCGTCACGAACCTTCTTGCGAAGCTCGAATTCGGCAAGCGTTTCACGCATCCAGTCGAGAAGTCTCCCGAGCCGTTGCCGGACGTCGAGGGTTTCGAGAATGTCGACTTTCTGTTCGAGCGTCAGATCCGGCGAGTAGACGGCAAGATCCGCCAGCCGGCTCGGGCTGTCAACGTCGAGAACCCGCTCAGCAATCCGGCCGACGCCGCGGTGGTCCATGACGGCCGCCAGTACGGCCCGATACTCTTCGACTAGGGCATCCAGCTCCTCATCGATGATTTCCGTCTCCGGATACTCCTCTGCCTCAACCCAAAGGGCGCCGGACTCATCGGTCGAACCGCTCCCAACGCGCGCCCGCGAGACGCCTTCGACCACGATGTTCCCTTCGCCGTCGTCACTATGGATTTCGGCAATCGTTCCGACGGACGCGTATCGGCCATCGACGCGGGGAACCAGTAACATCCGGCCTTGGGCGGATTCGGAAGCCTCGAGTGCGGTCTGGCCTTCCGGAGTTTCGATTCGAAGCGTCACCACCATCTGAGGAAAGACGACGCCGTTCCTCAGCGGAAGTACCGGCAATAGGGTGTTTGTGGTGTTCTGCATGCAGTTGAGTCCTCAATCGCTTGATCAGTCAAACAACTCCACATTGGAGCGCATTCCCGCATTCTCGCAGATCTGATGCACTATCACTCAGATAACACCAGCCTGAGTGGGTCATATCTGAAGGCCGCTACCCTCACAACATCGCAAGGAGGCGGATTAGATGCTCAGTCGATCGGAAGAGACCTACCAGGCAATCCTTGGACTTCGGACCGTGCGAAAGTTTCGAACGGAGCAGGTTTCGGAATCCGACCTGCAACAGATACTGGAGGCGGCGCGCTGGACTGGAAGTTCCAAGAACCGCCAATCCTGGTCGTGTGTGGTGGTTCGGGAAAGAGACCAACTCGACCGATTGGCAGAGTGCGGCGACTTCACCCTGCCTGTACGGAACGCTCCCCTGGTCATTGCTCCCGTAATGCATCCGGACGGATACGAGTGGGATATGGGCCGCGTAGCTCACAACATTATGCTGGCAGCCGCTGCGATCGGTGTCGGCTCGTGTCCGATCACGCTGCACCGCGATGAATGCGCCAGGTCTGTGCTTGGTGTACCAGCCGATCACTCGTGCCGCTACGTCGTCGCCCTCGGATATCCGGACGAAGCGGCTGAACGCACCGGGCGAACAGCCTCCCCGATGGGCGGCCGACGG
>JAUVQS010000020.1 GCA_030598025.1 Acidimicrobiia bacterium
AGCGATGGGGGTTGGGTTCAACCTCACGTTGATCCTTACCCACACACCGATCGCGGTCGACGCATTGCGATCGTCGCAGTTCGGATCATTCGCGATGGATATGATCTGGTTGCTCTCCGGCCTGGCGTTGTGGGCGCCCATCGTCGGATCTCTAGCCGAGTTTCGGGAGCGTTCCTATCCGGCCCGCATGCTTTACCTGTTCTTCGCCACGGGAGTCGTCACGATCATCCCGGCGAGTTTCTTGACCTTCGCCAATTTGCCCCTGTACGAAACGTACGAGCTGGCCCCGAGAGTCTTCGGCCTGACGGCCGTCGATGACCAACAAATCGCCGGCCTGATCATGAAGTTGGCCACCGTCCCGATCGTCTGGCCGGTGTTGGCAGGGATGATGTATCGCTGGGCGACGTCGGAGCGAGTCGCCGCCTAGGAGTCCTGGACGCCACCGCCGCGGTAGGGTAGTTTCGTCACTGTTATGAAACTGAAGCGCCCCCTCCTGTGCAAGTGGTGTGGGGAAGAGTTCCGCGCCACCCCCGGTCCCGGACGTCCCAAGCAATACTGCCGGTCGAGTCACCGACAGCGAGCCTATGAAGCCCGCCGCCTCGGAGAGAGCCGGCAACTTCTTCCCGACGAAGTCATCGTTTCACGCCGCGCCTGGGAGGCGCTTCGTGACGCGCTGTATCGATTGGAGTCTGCCGCCGAAGATGTGGCCGTCGACCTCGAGACGGGAGCGCCGACCAAGATCGACTATGTCCGGGCCCTTGCACATCTCAGCGAAGCGGTCCGGCACCTTCAGGAAGTATCAGTCGAACCGGTGGCGATCGGCGGGGACTGAACCTCAGGGAAGCTGCCACCCACGTCAATGCGTCACTGTGACGTAACCTTCGCCGGGTTCCCCTGCCCGCGAGAGGGGAGTTGCGAGGAGTTCTGGAACCCCGATCCCCAGATCCGCGCCGAATGACCCGCTCGCTACACCGAAGACAGATGCGTCACTGTGATGTTATAGCGCGGGGATTGCCTTCCAGAGACCAAGTACGAAGAGCGACCGGGAGTAGTCATCGCGAAGTTCGGCTATCAACCGGGTGGGCGCCTCGAGGTCTGATGCAGTGGCTCGCGGGTTGCGAGCTATGAGCGTCGACGGCCTCGGATGGTGGAGCATGGAAGTTGGTCGGAAGTCTGGCTGCCTCCAGCCGCGCTTCGTTCCCGGATTGGGGACTCGATCCCTTCCCGAGCAGCCAACTGCAAGCGCCCATAATCACCGTTATGTAAAGTAAGTACGAAATAGACGATCTCCCCACCCCGGCCGGCGTTCGACACACTCCTACTCCTGAGCCAGTGCCTCCGCCCTTTCGGTCAACTCCAACCAGCGGGTTTCGGCGCGATCAACCGCCTCCATTGCCGCGGCCAGTTGAGTGGCGAGCTCGGTTGAACGCTGGTAATCCCCTACTGCCTCGTCGAGTACCTCAGCGAGACCGCGCCTCACCTCCTCGAGGTTGGGGATGATCCTCGTTAGCTCATCGAGTTCAGTCTGTTCCTTGTAGGTGAGCTTCCGAGGTCGCTGTCTGGGTCGCCGGCGGCCGGGAGCGGGTCGTGATTCCGCCGGTGGGTCGGCGACCATGCTTGCTCGATATGCAGCCCATCCTCCGGGGTGATGAAGCACCGACGCATCCGGTTGGATGGATATGAGATCAGAGCACGTTCTTTCGAGGAAGTAGCGATCATGACTCGCGACGACGACGGCTCCGTCCCATGCATCGAGGTACTCCTCGAGGATGTTGAGCGTATCGATGTCGAGGTCGTTGGTTGGTTCGTCGAGAAGAAGAAGATTGGGCGCTTCCATGAGGCTCAGGAGGAGTTCGAGCCGTCGGCGCTCTCCGCCTGAAAGGTCTCCTACCTCTGATTGTTGCTGGTCTCTCGTGAACTGGAATCGTTCGAGCAACTGTGTCCCGGACACCCTGATGCCGCTCTCGAGGAGCACTTCGTCGCGGCGTTGGCGAACCACGGCATGGACGCGCGTCTCCGGCCGAATAGAGCGAGGGTCCTGGTCGTACCAGCCGGAGTGCACCGTCGAACCAACTTCGACCCGTCCTTCGTCGGGCCGGACCCGCCCTGCAATGAGGTTGAGAAGAGTGGTCTTGCCGGCCGCGTTGGGGCCCACAATGCCGATCCGAGCATCAGATTGCAGTTTGAGATCAACGTTTCTGAGTACCCACTGGTCGCCGTATCTCTTTCCGGCGTCGTGGAGTTCGACCACCTTCGATCCAATCCGGCGCGACGGAAGATCAATGGTGAGCTCCCGGCGGGCCCGTCGTCGTTGCTGGGCGAGAAGGTCATGGGTCTGCCCCACTCGGGCCCTGGATTTGGTGGTTCGAGCCTTGGGTGATCGTCGTAGCCAGGCCAACTCGGTCTTGATCCGCTGCTGAAGTCGATGCTCCATCACTGCCTCGTGCGCGTCACGTTTGGCGGCAGACTCGAGGTAGTCCTCATACGTTCCTTGATGCGAATGCAACACGCGATCATGGATCTCGATTACACGGGTGGCCACACGATCGAGCAGGAAACGGTCGTGCGTTACGAGAAGGATTGCTTCGGGGCGCGCCCGGAGGTGGTCTTCGAGCCAGTCGATTAGATCGACATCAAGATGGTTGGTGGGCTCGTCGAGGATGAGAAGGTCGCACTCGGCGCTCAGAGCCAGGGACAGTGCCAGCCGCTTGCGCTGCCCGCCCGAAAGCGTCGAGCAGGCGGCACGTGTGTCTGTCAACCCGAATCGATCCGAAAGGGCAATAGCCTGACGGTCCGTGCCAATGGCATCGGCCACGGTGGCGTCGTCGTCGAAGGTCGGATCTTGTTCGAGGTAGGCGACTCGCAAACCCCGGGCGCGAACGATTGAGCCGTCGTCGGCTTCCTCGAGTCCGGCGATTATGGCCAACAGCGTTGTCTTCCCTGATCCGTTCCGACCGATGATTCCGATGTGGTCTCCGGCGGAGATCCCAACTGATACGCCGGCCAGAACCGGGTTCTCGGGATAGGACTTCGAGATGTCTTCGAGACTGAGCAAATGCATGGGAGGTTTTGTGTTCAATCCCAGAGCGTCGGAATGAGAGTCACCGGCCTCGCAGCCGGCTCTCCGGGCGCGGGAGGGCCGACCAGGCGCTCGACCAGCGACGCCCAGTCGAAGGACTCGGTTACCTCGGATGCTCGGATCGTTATGAGTCGGTCTTCCGGGACGTACGTAGGAAGGATGGTGTCGAGGATCGATTCGATCTCGTTGCGGAACTTGGTGTTGGTACTGCGAACCCCGTCGACCCGGAGGGGCACATCTGGCAATAGCCGCACGAACAGATCGTAGGTTTCACACCATTTCCGCACCAGCGGCCTGAGCTCGAAAGGGTCCTCTCCCCGGGTGGCGCGAAGGAAATAGGCGAAGTTGTCGATGACGGCCCGGTCGGTGACCAATACTTCCGCTCGCTTGCGCAGCTCCAGTTCCTGCTGAATCTGCGCCATGATCACCCAGAGCTGCGCCTCGGGCGTTGCACCCTCGTTCAATCCCAGAGGGTTGAACCGGATGACCTCACGGCCGACCTCCACGCTGCGGCCGCTTCGGCCTACTGCTCCTGCAAACGAATGGACTGCGTTGGTTTTTCTCACGGAGTGAGATCCGATGAAGGCGATCTTGGATGTTGAGGGCATTTCCCGGGGCGATCTGTGTCCGATGGCTCGCACGCTACAAGGTGAGGCGCGGAGACGACGGATTTGGGCGGCGACGACCCGCCACTCCCCCGGAATGTTCCAAAGCGGGCCCGTTACCGGGTCCTGGGTGGCCCATGGAATCGAGCATCATGGCCCCTAACAAGTCGGGTTGGTACGTGTTGTTATACGGTGATGTCCTCACTCGATCGACTTGAACGATACCTGCAGGCCGAGATGGATAAACTGCGGAATGTATCTCCAGCTCCGGATCAGTCAGAGACCATTTCTCCGTTTGTCACGATCTCCCGGCAGGCGGGCGCCGGGGGGCACACCCTGGCGAATGTCATGTTGTCGGTCTTCGGGGAGCAGGCCGACACCGATCTGTTCGAGGGATGGCAGGTTTTCGATCAGAATCTCTGTCAACACCTCGCCACGGACCCGCTATACGCCGGCTCGCTGAGTTCGCTGTTGGCGGATGAGTACCACTCCCCTACCCAGGACTTCTTCCATCAGGTCGTACGCTCGACGCTGGATCAAGACGCGGTCATGGCGCGAGTCTTTCAGCTCGTTCGGTCGGTCGCCTTGATTGGCAAGGCCATCATTGTTGGGCGCGCCGGATCTCAGGTCACGAGAGACGTCGAAGGTGGTGTGCGGCTTCGCATCGTCGCCCCCGAGCAACTGCGGATCGAGCGCATCATGGCGGCCCGTGACCTCACACCCCGTGAGGCGTCATCCGAGATTCGCAAACTCGACGGCCATCGCGCCCGTCTCCTCAAGACTCATTTCAGAATCGACGTAGACGATCCACTCGGCTACGACGCGGTGTGGAACACGGGTTCGGCAACCGCTCTCGAGATTGCCGAAGCAACTGCCGCGATGCTTCGCCGGCGGACTCTGAGCGACGGCGAAGCATGACGGAGCGAGTACTGCTGGGGCCCTTCTATACGCTTGCCAAAGCATCACGGCGAGCGTTTCGTGCCACCGACGAAGTGCGCATCCGGCCCGATCTGCTTCGCATCGGTGGAAGACGAACCAAAGAGGCGTATTTCGCC
This sequence comes from Acidimicrobiia bacterium, assembly GCA_030598025.1. Lineage (GTDB taxonomy): Bacteria > Actinomycetota > Acidimicrobiia > Spongiisociales > JAHEDJ01 > JAHEDJ01. The sequence goes on from JAUVQS010000020.1 coordinate 4,740, forward strand.
TTCCAATTCGACGGTGCCGGCATACGTAGTGATGTTGGCTCGGCCGTTCTCGCTCTTCGGGGAGTTCTCGACGATCTCGCCATCGCGGATTGGCTGGTCCGCCCGAACAGCGCTTTATCCGGGGACTCCCCGCTGCTTCGCATGAATCGACGAGGAGGAACAGCAGAGGTTCTCGCAGTAGTTGCGGACCGCCGGGCGGTGATCACCTCCTCGAATCAGTGGAGGGTCGAAGAAGAAGCGAGGCAGCCTCCCGAGCCCGGTCGATCACATCCCATGGAGGCCGGTCCGAGGCACCGGCCCACACCTTCGTTTGTGAAAGTGGTAGGAAGTCATTGAGCTGAAGCCACCGGACCCCGACCGAGGCTCGATCGACCACATCGCAATCGACATGCCAGAATTCGCCACATCATAGTTTCCGAGCCTTCCTAAGATCTTGGCAATCGAGGTAGAGGGAGGACCACTGGATGCCACGATTCATGCTGGTATACAAAGGTGACGCGACCGACATGTCGGACATGACGGAAGAAGAAGCTGGAGGGGTCATGGCCAAGTGGGGCGCCTGGATGCAGAAAGTCGGCTCGGCTCTGACCGACATCGGCTCACCATTCGGCCCAAGTACCTCATTGGTGGACGATGGAAGCACCGACATGGCTGCATCGCTGACCGGCTACTCGATCGTTGAGGCAGCGTCAATGAACGATGCGCTGGCTCTCGCCGATGGCCATCCCTACCTCAGCGAGGGAAAGGGCGACTTCGCAATTGATATCTACGAGATGATGCCCGTTCCTGTGTAGGAACGGCATTCATTCAACCCAGGGAGAATCCGCAGGCGTCGCAGAACCGGGCGGTGGACGAGTGCACCGCCGAGCCGCAACCCTTGCACGACCTCTCTCGCTGGCTCCTGGTTGCCACCTCAGCAGAAACGATTCCTGTTGGAACGGCGATGACGCTGTAGCCGACGATCATCAGCATGGCCGCCAGAACCTGCCCTGGGGCCGTCGAAGGTGCGATGTCGCCGAATCCAACTGTGCTCATCGTGACGATCGACCAGTACACACCGCGGAACATTGAATCGAACCCGTGCTCGGGACCCTCGATGAGGTACATCGTGGAGCCGACGATCACGTTGAGTAGCACGACGACGATCAGGAACACGGCGATCTTGCGCGAACTTGATCGGATGGCACGGATCAGGTAGTTGGCCTCACTGAGCCAATGAGCCATCTTGAAAACGCGAAATACCCGAAGCAGGCGTAGTGACCGGATGACCAGCAGCGTTTGTGCTCCCGGTATGAAGTAGCTGAGGTAGACGGGCAAGATCGCCAGAAGGTCGACGACTCCGAAGAAGCTGCGGGCGTATCGTTTCGGGCGCTCGACGGTGACGAGGCGAGCGATGTACTCGATCGTGAACAGAATCGTGACGATCCACTCGAGGACCAGGAGTTGCGTCTCGTATCGTTCGCTGTACTCCTCCACGCTCTCGAACATGACGAGAACCACACTGAAAGAAATGACCAGCAACAGCACGACGTCGAAAGCCTTGGCAGCGGGCGTGTCGTGTTCGAAGATCACGTATCGGACGCGCTCGCGCCACGGTGTTGGAGCTGTTTCCATTCGCTCAGCGTAGGGCAGGTGCTTCCCGAGCCCCGGGATTGCCCGGCCTGCCGACAAGGCCTAGGCGATCGCGTATGCCTCCAACGCAGCGACGTAGCCCGCCCGCTCAGATTCATCGATCCAGGCCGCTTCGAAAGCATTGCGAGACAAGCGAACGAGATCTGACTTCGACAGGTCCGCTTCTCGTTGAACGACGATGAAGTTCTCGGTCATATATCCCGGGAAATAGGCAGGGTCATCTGAGTTGATCGTTACTCGCATACCCAGGTTCAACATCTGGCGGATCTGGCTTGCCTGGGTGTCGCCTGCCACATAGCTGTTGGATATCGGGCATACCGTCAATGTCAGGTTGCGATTCAGGATCTCATCAACCAAGCGTGCGTCCTCGAGTGAGTTGACGCCGTGGTCGATTCGCTCAACTCCGATGTCGTTCAAGCACTGCCAGATGTGCGTGACGGAATCGTCCTGACCCACATCGCAATGCATCGTCAATCGGTATCCGGCCTCTCGGGCGTCGGAAAATACCTGCGAGAACTTGATAGGAGGGTTCCCGCGCTCGTCGGAGTCCAGTCCAACACCCACTATCCACGACTTGTAGTCGAGGGACCGAGTCAGCGTTTCGGCCGCCGACTCGGGCGACATGTCACGCAGGAAACACATGATCAGCTGGGTGCGGATCCCGAGTTTGGCCTCTCCGTCCTCCTGTGCACGGCGAATCCCTCGAATCACCGTGTCGAACGAGATGCCCCTGGACGTATGCGCCTGTGGGTCGAAGAAGATCTCGGAGTAAAGAACGCCCTGCGAGTGAGCCTTGCCCAAGTAGGCGAAAGTCAGGTCGTAGAAGTCGTCCTCGGTGACGAGGACGCTCATCCCTTCGTAATAAACACTGAGGAATGACGAGAGGTCATCAAAGTCGTAAGCAGCCCGCATTTCCTCCACCGATCCGGCCGGAAGTGAAACACCGTTTCTCGCAGCCAGTGTGAACTTGAGGTCCGGTTCGAGAGTTCCCTCAATATGAAGGTGCAACTCCGCCTTTGGAAGGCCCTCAATGAATCTCTGCATATCGCTCGCCAACAACTCGACTCCGCTCGATTGTGCGTGTTCTCTCAGCCTACAAAGCGAAAGCGGCCACCAACCGGGATTGGTGTCACAACCTCATCGCCAATCCGGAAACTTCGGTCGAGATCGGCAGTCGGACTGTTTCGGTCAGGGCTTATCTCACCGATGTTGCCACGGCCGGTATTCTGCTTCGCACGATGACGTCCCCAGATGATCACGACGCGGCACTTGCGCTGAGCAAACGTATCCTGGCGCTGGCGCGGGAGCACGATCATCTCGGCCTCCTGGCGATAGACGCCGACCCGGAAACCGCTCGTCTGTTGGCGACAGCCGGCGAGGGTCTGGCGAGTGCCGCCGCCACCCACCTCCAGGGCGCCCGGGCCTGGCGACGGCGGAAGGAGGAGGCGAATCAACGCCGGCTGTCCGAGGCTCGTACGGCGATCGACGGTTTCGATCTCGTCCGCGCCAGATCCCTCGTCCTTCGGATTGAGGAAGAATTCCTTTCGTCTCAAGGCGCGACGGATCGGGATGCCCTCCTGCTGGAGTTCGAGGCTCGGTCAATGGAGAGTGAGCAACTTCAGGAGACCGCTGCTCAGGTCATAAACGAACACTTGCCGCGCTGGCGCCGCTGGCTGCGCCGGGGTCGCTAACGGACGGCCGACCCGGGGTGTCCAATCCCGATTACCTGGCGGGGTCTGTAAGGCACCTCGAGGATCGACATCTCCTCCTCGGACAGCTCGATCTCGAGAGCGGCGACGGCATCATCCAGATGAGCCAGCTTCGTGGCCCCGACAATCGGCGAAGACACGACGGGTTTGGCCAGCAGCCAGGCCATAGCCACCCGGGCGGGTGGTATGCCCCGCTCCCCTGCCACCGACTTGACCGCCTCGACAACGTCCCAATCCGACGGTTCGTTGTACCAGAGTTGATCGAGCCCGTCGGTGGCCGACCGCTGCGTTGAATCATCGCCGAGCTTCGTTCTGGTTCCGGCCAACATCCCTCGAGCCAGGGGCGACCAGGGCATCACGCCGATCCCCTCCTCAGCGCAGAGCGGGAGCATTTCACGCTCTTCTTCGCGGTACACCAGGTTGTAGTGGTTCTGCATGGAGATGAACCTCGCCCAGCCGTTACGCTCCGACACCGAGAGTGCCCGCATCAACTCATAGGCGTACATCGAACTCGCTCCGATGTACCGCACCTTCCCGTCGCGCACCAGTTGATCCAGGGCAGACAGGGTTTCTTCGATGGGCGTCTCGCGATCCAAACGGTGGATTTGATAGAGATCGATCGTGTCGACCCCGAGCCGGCGTAGGCTCGCTTCGGCAGCCTGCTGGATGTGTTTGCGCGAGAGGCCTCCACGGTTCGGCCCCTCGGAGTGTGGGAAATAGACCTTGGTAGCGATGACGATCTCATCGCGATTGGCGAACTCCTTGAGCCAGCGTCCGGCTACCTCTTCTCCGACTCCGTTCGAATACATGTCGGCCGTGTCGAATACGTTGATGCCGAGCTCGAGAGCACGTTCGAAGAAGGGCCGAGAGGCCTCCGAGTCGAGCACCCATGGGCGCCAGTCGGGGGTCCCGTAGCTCATGCAGCCGAGCGTTAGTCGCGATATCTGGAGTCCTGAGTTGCCGAGTCGGGTGAATTTCATGCGACGAGGCTACTCGGACCTTTTCCGCGCAGTGCTATGTACTACTAGTGATACATAGCACTGCGCGGAAAATCTAGATTGCGTCGAGGAGCGCCTCCGGGATGTCCAGGTGGCACGCTCGCAGATATTCGCCCAGGCCTTTGGCCTGTGCGTCAACTCGCAGCGACGAGTTCACGCCCTCGCCCAGGAAACCGTGAATCAAGAAGTTGAGCGACAACACGTTCGGAAGCTCAAACCGATCGATCTCCAATCCGGCGATGTCCGGCATCACTATCCGGAGCCGTTCAACGGTCAGAGTCTCCGCCATCCAGGCGTATGCAGTAACGCTCGGCGCGAACACTCCCAGGTTGGCGATTCCCCCTTTGTCTCCCGACCTCGCCCCAAGCAAGGCGCCAAGTGGCGCTCTCCGGGTGGGGCCGGACGGCGACTCCGGGAGCTCCGGCGAAACGATCGGGACCGGCGGGCCGTCCACCGGCACGGTCTCGGGTACCTCGAAGGTTGTGCCGTCAACGTCGACTTGCTCGGTGATCGCCGATCGGTCGACGGTGGTGGGCCAGTAACGGGCGAACTGCGTGGCCGGCGCGGGCGGATTGACTATGAACAAGCCGGGGATCGAACCGAGCAGCACGCTAACGCCGGCGTTCGAGAACGCCCGTCCGACTCGCTCTTCGTCCCTCGATTTCACGGCAATGCGCCAGAAGCTGGTCGCCTCTTCGTTCGACTTCGGGTCGACCGCGTTCGTCCCGATCATGGTCTCGTCTACTCCGTCGTAGTCTTCCCGACTCCACGGGAGCGCCCGCCAGATCTGCTCAGATAGGAGATTCGCCTTCTCCTCGGCGTTCAGGCCGGTCAGACCGAACAACATCGCGTTCCGGTAGCCGCCAACGATCGATGCGGCGACCTTCAACGTCTGCGGAGGCGCCTCACCGCGGGCGCCCGATATCGCCACCCGGTCGGGTGCGAGTTGTTCGATCGCGACCGTGTCGAAGCGAGCAACAACGTCGGGCGTCAGATAGGCCGGCGGGCCGATCTCATACAACAACTGGCTCACAACGGTGCCGGTCGAAACCTCGCCACCGGTGTCGTCGTGCTTGCCGATCACGCAACTGCCGTCGGCGGCGATTTCTGCCCAGGGGAACGCCGGATAGGCCAGATCGTCGATTTCGGTGAAGAAGGCGTAGTTGCCTCCGGTGGCCTGCATGCCGCACTCAACCACGTGCCCGGCGACGATCGCTCCGGCCAGACGGTCGTAATCATGGCGATCCCAGCCGTGCCACCAGGCGGCCGGGCCGGAAACGACCGAAGCGTCGGCGACACGCCCGGTGATGACTATGTCGGCGCCTTCCGAAAGCGCTCTCGTGATACCCCATCCACCCATGTAGGCGTTGGCGGTGACCAACTCATCGGCCAGGTCTCCAAGGACCTGGCCCGTCTGCAGATTCGTGAATTCCTCTCCTGCGGCCTGCAGTGCACCGAGTCGATCCATCAGATCGTCGCCGGCAATCGAAGCGACGCGCGCGTTGAGACCATGCTCCTTGATGGACCGTCGGATGGATTCCGCCGCTCCATGCGGATCGAGACCGCCGGCGTTCACCACTACCTTCACGCGCCGCTCGACGATCAGGTCGAGAACGTCCTCGACGGCATTGGTGAAGGTGCGGGCATATCCGCCGTCGGGCCGGCGCGCCTTCGTCTTCGCCAGAATGAGCATTGTCAGTTCGGCGAGGTAATCGCCGCTCAGCACATCGATCTCACCACCCTCGAGTTGCTCGCGGAGGGCTGCGGCGCGATCACCGAAGAACCCCGAGACGTTGGCGATGCGGACTGGGCGTTTCGACACAGAGTGACCTCTCTCAGTCGTGATCAAGCGTCAGAACAAGTGGACAATCTCTATCTGGATGCGGGATGACCCTCATCCGCTGTTGATAGACGTCGGTCAGGATATCGCCTCTCAGGACCGCTTCGGGCGATCCAGACACTCGAACCCGACCTTTGTCGAGGAGAATAAGACGGTCCGCGTAGGCGGCAGCCAGGTTGAGATCGTGGAGTACGGCCAATACGGCGGTGTCACGCCGCGCCGTCGATCTCAGAAGACGCATGACGGCCTCCTGGTGGCCGATGTCGAGGGCGGAGGTCGGCTCATCGAGCAGAACCACGAGAGTCTCTTGCGCCAGCACCCTGGCCAGGCCGACCCGCTGGCGCTCGCCCGTGGAGAGACTGGCAACCGTTCGGCGGGAAAGGTGCAACACGTCGGTGCTTTCCATGGCAGTTTCAACTATCTGATCGTGCTCTAGCGGATCTATCTGAGTTCTGCGGTAGGGATGCCGGCCCATTGCCACAACATCACTGACCGTGAACGGATTGTCGACAACACCTTGCGGTCCGAGGTACGCCCGAAGTCGTGACAGATCGTGAAGGCTCGCCGTGGCCGTGTCCCGGTCATCTATAGTCGCCCGGCCCGACGACGGAGATAGATCTCCGGCAACAATGCGCAGCAAGGTGGTCTTACCCGCCCCGTTCGGACCAACGATTCCGAGTACCTCTCCAACGGCAGCAGCGACCGTCACCTGGTCGAGGAGAGCCTTTCCTGCCACCTCATATCCAACGCTCTCGACCTTGATCGCCCCGTTCATGTTGCAGACCTTCCGGCCCTGATCAGGAACCAGACGAAGACGGGCGCTCCCACGATCGCGGTGAGGAGCCCGACCGGTATCTCGACGGGAGCGGCAACTGTACGAGCGACTGTGTCGACGGCGACCACCATCGCGGCTCCGCCGATGGCAGAGAGCACCAGAAGCCAGCGATGACCCGGACCCACCCAACGCCGGAGAATCAGGGGCACGACCAGCCCGACAAACCCGATCGCACCGCCCAAACCGACCGCGCCGCCGATCGCGACACCCGAGACGACCAGGACATATCGGACCAGCCGATCGACATCCACTCCGAGATGGCGTGCCTCAGACTCTCCCAACGCCAGAAGATCGAGGGGCCTTGCGACAGCGACCAGGGCTACCACCGCGACAAGGATGAGGGGCGTGGCGGCTGCCAGCACCGTCCACGTCGACCCTGAGAGGCCGCCGAATACCCAGAACGTGAAAGTCGGGACCCGGGGGCTGTCCCAGGCCAGTACGATCGCTCCGAGCCAGGCCAGCATCCCGAGGCCGAGTGCGAGGCCCACCAATACGAACTGAGTCGATTCGACCACCTGATGAGCGATCCTACGCATCAGCAGGGCGGCCGCGGCGCCCGCGGCCGCTGCCAACAGCATCATGACCAGCGGACTGCCGCCGGCCGGAGTGATAGCGATGCCGGCGATTGCGCCGAGGCCTGCTGCTGGAACCAGTCCCACCAGATGAGGATCTGCCATGTGATTGCGGAATGCTCCCTGCAGGGCGGCACCGGAAAGCCCCAACGCGGCACCGACGAGGGACCCGGCGAGAACCCGCGGGAGGCGGATTGCCCACAACACCGAGTCGGTCAGGCGCTCAGGGTCTTCGGAAAGATGCAGGCGCCTTCCGAGCATATGCATCAGATCGCCGACGTTCACCGAAACTGCACCGGCCAGCATGCCGGTGATCATCAGCCCGACGAGGAGCGTGAGGAGGCCCAACAGTGCGACCCGGCGGCGGGTGGACGGGTTCGTGGTATTGCCGGGCGTCGTCACGAAGGGTTGAGTTGTTGCTGAAGGTCGAGCACCAACTGTTGGATCGTGTCCGCGATTCTCAGGCCGAAAGTGAGGATGTCGCCTTCCGGGTAGTCGAGGATTCGGCGATCCCTTCCGGCCGGGGTCTCAGCGAAGCCGGGAATCGCCAGTATTCCGTCGATTCCACCGAGAGCGGCCAGGCCTTCGCTCGTGATGATTATCACGTCCGGCGAGGCGGCCACCAGTGCTTCGGGCGTTACGGACACGGTTCCTACGACTCCGGAGGCTGCACCAACATCGATGCCCCCGACCGCCTCGATCACGGGTTGAGTTGTCATCTCAGATCCGAACAGCAGCATCACGTCGGGCCCGCGACTGTAGACGAAGGCGATGCGAGGTTCCGGATCGTACTCAGGTGAGGTGGCGAGGGTGTCCTCGATGGCAGATCTCACGTCGGATGCCAACGTTGTGGCCTCGTCCGCAACGCCAAGCACAGCCCCGATCTGCTCGATCTTTTCATACAAGCCCTCAAAGGTGGTCGGCACATCCAGAATGACGACCGGCACCCCTGCGGAACGGATCTGCTCGATGGTCTCGAGGGGAGATGTCTGAGTGTCGCCGATCACAAGTGTCGGGTCTTCCGCCAGCACCCCCTCGGCAGTGAGGAACCTTCCGACGCCGACGATCGGCAGGCCGACGGCCTCCGGCGGGTATACCGTCGTGACATCGGTGGCAACGACCGATGAACCGAAGCCGAGCGCGAACACTGCCTCGGTGAGATCACCGCTGAGCGTGACGATGCGACTCGTATCTGTTATCTCCGACTCAACGCCGTCGACGCCGACGAACACGGTTGCCGTAGGAGCGGTCGTCGTGGTTTCAGCCGTCGATGGAGGAGTAGCCATCGACGTCACGGAGGTGACATCGTCTGAGGTGTTCGAGCCACAGGCCGTCACCAGGAGCACGAGTCCGAGAGTCAGCCGCCACGGCATGCTCAGCTACTCGGGCATCCGACACGCGCAGAGGACATAAGTGTGCAGAAGGCAGACCTCGGAACCTGCCACCCGGCGTCGGTCAACACGGCCCGTCCGGTGAGGTCCGGATAGGTTGGGTTGTCATTGAAGAGAAGATCGTACAGAAGCGTGGCGGTGTCTCCGTCCACGGTGACTTCCTTCACCGCAACGCCAACGCCGCCCATGGTTTCACCGGTGAGGAGGTACTGAGCAACGGTGTCTTCGAGGCCGGTCGGGTCATCGATATATGCGGCTTTGGTCTCAAAGTCGGAAACACTGTCGAAAGCGATTTCGTAAGCGAGAACGATTGCGTCAACGTCTGCGTCCTCCCCTGGAACGATTCCACCGATGGTGGTGGTCGTGGTGGTGGGCGGGGCCGTCGTCGCCGTTGTGGTGGTGGTCGGCGCCGCGGTTGTGGTGGTAGCCGGGGCAGCGGTGGAGGTGGTCGACTCCGGAGCCGGAACTGTGGTCTCGGCTGCCGCTTCAGTGTCGGATCCACCACCACAAGCGGCGGCCACTAGAGCGATAACGAATATCAGTGTTGTGAAACGTTGCAAGGATTCCTCCCGATATGTCACAGGATTGTGAGCCTTGAAACCGTCGACGGCGAGTCGAAACCTGAGGAAACAGCGGATCCATCGACCAGGGCGGTTGCCTCGCAGGCCTTCCCCGGGAAAAGGCGGAGAAATGGGGCCCTGATAGTGTCCTGTCTCAATGACCGACGGGGCTCGCAAGATTCAACGCACCTACCTGGTGCTCACGCTGTTGTCGACGCTCTCGGCTTCCTTCATCTGGGGCGTCAATACGCTGTTTTTGCTGGACGCAGGGTTGAGCAACACACAAGCATTTGCCGCAAATGCATTCTTCACCGCCGGCCAGGTCATCTTCGAGATTCCGACCGGCGTGATTGCAGATACCCGCGGGCGACGAACCTCATATCTCCTTGGTGCCGTCACTCTCCTCGTCTCCACACTTCTCTACCTGTTCATGTGGCATACGAGCGCTCCGTTCTGGGGTTGGGCGGTGGCCTCTGCCGCGATCGGGCTGGGATTCACGTTTTTCTCCGGGGCAGTGGAAGCCTGGCTCGTCGATGCCCTCAATTTCAACGGATTCGACGGCGACCTCGAGAGCGTTTTCGCCAGGGGCCAGTCGACGGCGGGCGCCGCCATGCTGATCGGCTCGGTCGCGGGTGGATTCATCGCCCAGTTGACCAACCTCGGCGTCCCGTACATCCTCCGGGCGATCATGCTGGTGGTCACGCTGGCGACGGCCTACGTCCTCATGCGCGACGTGGGCTTCACACCGAGCACCGGCCCGGGCCCCATCGCTGAGACGAAGAAGCTGTTGCGGGCTTCCATTGACTCCGGCCTCCGCAATCCGCCGATCCGATGGGTGATGATCGCCGCCCCATTCTCGACGGGTGTCGGCCTGTACGCGTTCTACGCAATGCAGCCGTACCTCCTCGAACTGTACGGAGACGATCAGGCCTTTGGCATCGCCGGCGTGGCGGCGGCGATTGTGGCCGGAGCACAGATCGTCGGTGGATTGATGGTGCCGGCTGTCAGAAAACTCTTCGCCAGGCGAACGCATGCGCTTATCAGCGGTGCTGTCATCAGCACTCTCGCACTCGTGCTGATCGCCCTCACCAATAGCTTCTGGGTCGCCATTGGCTTACTCGTGATCTGGGCTCTGACGTTCTCGGCGACGACACCCCTACGCCAGGCATATGTGAATGGACTGATTCCCTCCGATCAGAGGGCGACAGTGTTGTCTTTCGATGCCCTGATGGGTTCTACCGGTGGCGTTGCCGCCCAACCGGCGCTCGGTCGAATCGCAGACGTATGGAGCTACTCGACTTC
>JAUVQS010000009.1 GCA_030598025.1 Acidimicrobiia bacterium
AGAAGACCTCCTGTTGGTTGGGGCGGCTCATCTGCCGATAGCGGGCGGTCAGACGTCGTATACCCGGAATGTCGAATCCGGCCGACTGTTCGATCCGATCGGTGCCGGCGCCGGCTGCGGCTAGTTGTCCGGTGGCCAGGATCCGATCAAACGAAACCACACCCTGCTCGAGGGTTTCTTCCAGGTGTGGCTGGTCGGTCAGGACCCGTGCCGCTGTGACTAGGGCTTTGGCTGTTTCGGGAGCGACATCCAGTCTTCCGGCGGTCCATTCGTGGAGGGAACGGCATCCGTCGGCCAATGGGGCTTGTCGTTGGTCGGCTTCACGAAGCAGACCGATCTGGCGGGCTCGGGCTTGTGCCACATACGTTTCGAGTCGGATGAGTTGTTGTTCTAACTGGTCGGTGGTCAGATCGTGGACTTTCGTCTTCATACTCACAACATATCGGTCGGGTGTGACAGAAAAGGGCAGAAAACAGGTGATTAGACAAGAAACACAAAGAAATGTTGAAGAGGCTGCTGGCTACTGGCCGGCGGATCGTGAAGAAGTGGAACGCGATTCGCAGTTCGCAGTTCGCCACCCCCCTCGATCCGGACCCTTCGGGTCCGGCGCACTCGTCCCCCAACGGTCGCTCCGCTCCCTGGGGGGAGGAACATGAGGTTGAGACTTCCGCCCAACGCTCGCTCCGCTCCCTGCGGGCAGAAACGTGAGGTCGAGACTCCCCTCAACGGTGATCCACTCCGCAACAGTGCGACACTTTCGGGTACGAAGGATTCTCCTTCAAAGGTGCTCTCCCGCTGGCGGGGGAGCTGTCCGGCGCAGCCGGACTGAGGGGGCACTGCAGCTAAAGGGCCTTGGATCTGTTGGTGGTTGTCCGGGAGCCCCCTCCAACCTGCTCCGCAGGAGCAGGCCAACTCACCCCAGCTAGCGCTGGTGGAGGACGTTTGAGAGGCACCAGGTGTCGCACATCCCCGCGACAGAACAACCAACGGTCGGTTCGCTCCCTGGGGGGAGAAACGAGATGTTTCCTCCCCCGCGACGCCGCAGGTGTCGTGTTGGGTCAACATAGAAAGACCTGTCAGATCTAACTGCAAAGACGTGGCCAGGTCTTTCTATGTTGAGGGGAGGTGGATTCGAACCCGAAGGGCTCGGAGACGGAGGGGGTCCTCGCGACCAGCTATCCGCGACTCGCGACTAGCTCAATATCCGTCGTGGCCGATTCGGACGTTGGTTACGAAGGTTTGATCGTCTTCTTCGACGACGTCGAAGGTGATGCGTTGGCCCTGGCGCAAGAAGCGGAACATGCTGTCTTCCAGTGAGCCGGGGCGCAGATAGACCTCGTCGCGTTCGGGATCAAGGACGACGACGCCGGTTTGAGTGCCGGTGTCGTATGTCTTGACGAAACCCTGCATGGCGGCTGGCTAGGCCTTCTCGACCTTGCCGGCTTTGAGGCAGGAGGTGCAGACGCGCACCCGCTTGGTGTTCGAACCGTGCTTCACACGGACGCGCTGGATATTGGGGGTCCACCGGCGGTTGGAGCGCTTGTGCGAGAAGGAAACCTTCTTGCCAAAGCTCGGTTCTTTGTTGCAGACTTCACAGCGATAGGACATCAGTAAACCTTTGGGGAACGGCGCCGGAGCTTAGCACCGGAGCGACTTGTCGAGAAACCGTATAATCGCCCGATCAAACCCTAGGAACCTCTTCCATGCGGCTCAGCGCCGGACGCCTCAAGCGGATATTCGAACGTTACTACGACCGACTCGGTGAGCATCGGGAAGCTCTCAACCGCCTCAATGTGTATCCGGTACCCGACGGCGACACCGGCACGAATATGCGCTTGACGGTTGGTGCTGTGATGGAGGCCCTCAGTGATGCCACCAGCATGGACGAGGTGTCGGCTGCCATCGCTCATGGTTCGCTGATGGGCGCCCGCGGTAACAGTGGTGTGATCCTTTCGCAGATACTCCGAGGTTTGTCGGATACCTTCCGACCACTCTCCGACGTCGGGACCGCCGACCTCGTCTCCGCTCTCGATACTGCTTCCGAAGCTGCTTACGAGGCGGTCCTGCGTCCGGTGGAGGGCACCATTCTGACCGTACTTCGTGTGGCGTCGGAAGCGGCGGGTGAGGTCGGTACTGCGGTCGGAGACGATCTTGGCGCCATGCTCGAACGAGTGTATGAACGCGCTCAGGGTGCCCTGGAAGAAACGCCCGAACTCCTTCCGGTGCTCAAGCAGGCCGGAGTGGTCGACGCCGGCGGCGCCGGGCTACTGCTGCTGATTGGAGCGTTCCTGGAAGAGGTCAGCGGTATCGATGTGATCTTTCCCGATCGTCTCTTCGTCGATGCAGCAACTGTCGAAGGGTCAACGAGCGATGTCGGTGGACCGCGTTATGAGGTGATGTACTTCCTGGAGGCTGAGACCGTCGATGAGATGCGCCGATCATGGGGTGAAATCGGCGACTCCATCGTGGTTGTGGGTGGGGACGGCATGTGGAATTGTCATATTCACACCGATCAGATCGGCCCCTCGATCGAAGCAGGCATTGCCGCCGGTCGAGTTCGCGACATCCGAGTGACAGACCTCATCGAGCAGGCGGGCGAACTTGCCTTTCATGCTGGATTCGACCCGATTCCGGAGTTCTACGACGCGCCGATCGCGGTGGTGCCGGTCGCCGCCGGTGACGGGCTCGTCGAGTTGTTCCGCTCGGCCGGAGCGTCCGGCATCGTTCGCGGAGGCCAGACGATGAACCCCTCCACAGCCGATCTGCTGGAGGTCGTCGAGTCGTTGCCTGCGGAAACCGTTGTGCTGCTCCCGAACAACAAGAACATCATTCCGGTGGCCGAACAAGTTGACACGATCAGCACGAAGAGAGTCCATGTGGTCCCGACCCGATCTGTTCCGCAGGGGTTGGCCGCGATGATGGCGTTCCTGCCGCGTGGTGTCGACATCGATTCGATCCTTGAAGGGATGCAGGAGGAGGCCAATTCCGTCATCTCCGGCGAGGTCACTCGGGCGGTTCGCGACGCGGTGGTCGATTTCGGTCAGATTCGAAAAGGGGATTGGTTTGGCCTGGTCGACGGCGAGATAACTTCGTCGGCGGATACGCTCGATGAGGCGCTGATAGGCCTGCTCGAGCATCTGGTCGACCCCGAGAGAGAGTTACTGACCCTGATCACGGGCGATGCGGCGTCGGGAGAGGTTACCGGGGTCGCCGAGCGGTGGATGGCGGATCAACGGCCGGGAGTCGAGATGGAGGTGGTCGACGGCGGTCAACCGCTCTACCCCTACTATCTCTCAGTGGAGTGACCGGTCGAAGCCTCGCCTATCTGACGTCTGTCCCCATCGAGCAGGTCAAGGGCTTGACGGGGAAACGTGGTCAAGCCCTGCGCAAGGCAGGGATCACTTCGGTGACCGATCTGCTGCTCCATACGCCGCGTCGCTACCTCGATCGCAGCACGGTGACCCCGATCGGCTCGCTCACGGCCGGTGAAGAAGTAACTGTGATGGGTCGGGTTCGCAAGGTGTCCACCCGTCGTCCGCGCCGGAATCTCACGATCGTCGAGGCAGACATCGCCGACGAATCGGGCAGCGTTCGTTGTGTGTGGTTCAATCAGGGATTTCGAGCCAGGCAGCTCACCGAGGGCTCCGAGGTTGCCGTCAGTGGAAAGCTCGAAACCAGAAAGAACCGGCGGCAGATGAACAGCCCGGCCGTCGACATGCTGACCAGCGATCTCGAATCGCTCGTAACGGGGCGGGTCGTTCCGATCCACCCATCGGTGGGTGAGGTCGGGCCCGGTTACATGCGGCGAGCGGTGCACAACGGACTCCTGCGGTCGCGTCCGATTCTCGATCCTCTACCCGGCGAACTCGTTTCTCGTCTCGGTCTGATAGCGCGAGACCAGGCGGTGGCCACCATGCACTTCCCGGAAACGATGGAGGATGTGCAGCCGGCCAGACGCAGGCTGGTGTTCGACGAGTTGTTTCGCCTCGAAGTCGCGCTGGCTCTAAACAAGCGACGGATGATCGACCAGGCTCAAGGGTTCAGTCATCCGGTTGATGCCGAACTCGTACGGCGTGATCTCTCGTTGACCGCAACGAGGATGAAGCTCGACTGGCTCGCCGACGAGAACCTCGACCCTGGTCTGGCTGCAGAAATCCGGAATTCTCTGGATGACACCGTGACTGCCCGGATCGCTTCCCGAGAAGACCTGCACGTCGATCAAGCCGGCGAAGAGGACCGCGATCGGGCAACGGTCATGGCTTCCGAGTTCACCAAGACGCTGCCATTCCCTCCGACCAACGCTCAAATCCAGGCGATCTTCGACATCCTCAGCGATCTCGTCGTTCCTCACCCGATGCACCGACTCCTCCAGGGGGAGGTCGGCTCCGGTAAAACCCTCGTGGCCGTTTATGCCCTGCTGGCGTCGGTCGGGAGCGGCTATCAGGCCGCGGTCATGGCACCCACCGAGGTTCTTTCGGAGCAGCATTTCATCAGCATCGCGGCACTTATCGACGGAGCCGGAATGGCACCGGCCGAAACGGGCGGTGAGGACCTGGGGATGGAATCTCTGTTCTCCCAGGAACCGGGCGAGCATCAGGTCTCGATCGCTCTCCTGACCGCCAGTCACGCCGAGGTCAACTTCCGGCCTCGAGGAGCGACCAAGCGAGATGATCTCCTGGCGTGGATCGCAGCCGGGAAGATCGATATCGTCGTCGGCACCCACGCTCTCATCCAGGAAGGCGTGCACTTTCAGCGACTCGGCCTGGCCGTCGTAGATGAGCAGCACCGATTCGGCGTTGCACAGCGAGTCCTTCTCAAGGAGAAGGCAGTTGACGTGGATCCCGACCTGTTGATCATGACCGCCACACCGATCCCGCGCACTCTTTCGATGACCCTCTACGGAGATCTCGATGTTTCTGTCTTGGATGAAATGCCTCCCGGTCGAACGCCGGTAGCGACTCGAGCCGTAGATCCCGCCGGGCTCAGCGTCGTGTACGAGGAGGTCCGAGAGCAAGTCGGCACCGGACGCCAGGTCTTCTATGTTTGTCCGCTGGTCGAAGAGAGCCTGAAGATCGAGGCAGCTTCTGCGACTGCGGAGTACGAGCGGTTGAAAGCGATCTTTCCGAAGCTTCGACTCGGGCTCTTGCACGGTCAGATGCCCTCGAAGGACAAAGAGGCGACGATGCGTACGTTCCGCGCAGGCGAGATCGACATTCTCGTGGCGACAACCGTCATCGAAGTCGGTATCGATATTCCGAACGCCTCGATGATGGTCATCCAGGACGCCGACCGCTTCGGACTAAGTCAACTTCACCAACTGCGTGGCCGCGTCGGCCGGGGCTCCCACGCCTCACTCTGTGTCCTGGTGGCCGATCCAACGACGGATGAGGGGAAGGCCCGTATCGCCGCGATGGTTTCTACGAATGACGGCTTCCGGCTTGCCGAAGAAGACCTCCGCATCCGCGGTCAGGGCACCGTGTTCGGTACCCGCCAATCCGGAATGGCTGATCTCCGGCTCGCCGACATTCTCAAAGACACCGACACTCTCATCTCTGCCAGGAGAGAGGCATTTGGCCTCGTAGCCGACGACCCGGAGCTCACAGCTCATCCCGACATCAAGGACGAAATCAAGGAGATGCTCGGCGACGCGGTGGATTGGCTGTTCGTCTCATGAGGATCATCGCCGGGCACGCCAAGGGTCGACGGCTGCAGAGCCCCAGAGGCATGGGGACCAGGCCGATGATGGATCGCGTTCGGGAAGCTCTCTTCTCTTCGCTGGGAACCAGGGTTCCGGGGAGTCGGGTACTCGACCTCTACGCCGGCTCCGGGTCGCTCGGGCTCGAAGCACTGAGTCGGGGAGCGGACTCCGCCGTTTTCGTCGAGCAAGGCGGGCCGGCTATCGAGGTCCTCAGGGCCAACGTGCAGTCCGTTGGGCTGGGCGGATCGGTCATCACGACGGACGTCCAGAGGTTTCTCGAGGGCTCCGATGGCGAGTTCGACCTGGTGTTCGTTGACCCTCCCTATGCGCTGGAGCTAGCTTCAGTAGAAGAGATACTGGAACTCGTAGTCGACAGGATCCCGGTCGGGGGTACCGTTGTCCTACATCGCCCCGATGGAGAAGACGAGGCGGAAGAGCCGACGGGACTTGTCAAGGTCGATGAACGCCGGTACGGACGTACCCGACTCTGGCGATATGAGAGGAAGATGCCGTGACCATCGCAATTTGCCCGGGCAGTTTCGACCCTCCAACGAATGGGCACATCGACGTTATCCGTCGGGCACTCGCCATTTTCGATGAGGTGGTCGTTGGCGTAATCGGGAACCCTTCAAAGGATCCGTTGTTCAGCGCCGGGGAGCGAGTGAGCCTCCTTGAGCGTGTGTTTGAGGGGGTCGATCGGATGAGTGTCGAGAGTTTTGACGGCCTGCTCGTCGACTTCGCGCGGAGCAGGAACGCCGATGTGATCGTCAAAGGACTACGCGGTGTGGGTGACTTCGACAGCGAACAACAGATGGCCCAGATGAACCATCATCTGTCCGGGATCGAAACCTGTTTCGTTGCGACGAATCCATCGCATGGATACATCTCCTCATCCCTGGTCAAAGAAGTGGCAAGATTGGGCGGCGACACCGACCGGTTGGTTCCGGTCGAAGTCCAGCGAGCCCTCGATGAGAAGGTGCCCAAATGAGTGAGACTCCCGACGATCAGCAAGAGCCTGTCGAACTCCCCGACGCGGCCGGAGTTGTGGAGCTGATCGATGGCCTGATTCTGGGTGTTGAACAGGGGCGATCGGTTCCGCTCTCGGATCAGGTTCGCCTGGATCGAGAGGCGATGATTCGAGCCCTTCAGCAAATCAAAGCGGAACTGCCCGAGGAGCTCCGAACCGCCCGCTGGATGATCCGCGAACGGGAAGCCTTCATTTCCCGCACCCAGGAGAAGGCTACGCAGATCCGCAGTGAGGCCGGCGAGCACGCCAGAGAACTCGTGAGCGAATCTCACGTATTGGCTGAGGCGGTTGAGGAGGCAAACACGCTGGTGCGTCAAGCTGAAGGCGACGGACGGCGCATCCGTCTCGAGGCAGAGGACTTCGCCGAAGACCGCCTCCAGCATCTCGAGATTCTCTTCGCCAAGCTGCTGAAGCAGATTCGCGAATCCAGGGCTGAGTTCCACCGGGCGCGCCCGGCTCCCACCGAAGTACCTGAATGAGCAGCACAGCCGTGAAGCCAGAGCCGTCGCCCTTCGTGTTCGCGGTGGGCGAGCTTCGCCCGGGAGACCATCGCGACTACGTCGCCGAGGGACCGCTCGGGGTCACGCTTGACACAGGTCGGGTCGTAAACGATGTGAGCCTGACGGTGCGCATTTCCGCACTATCCGACGGCGTCGTTGCCAATGGGACGGTCACGTTCGGAGCGGTCCTGGTCTGTCATCGATGCCTGGCCGAAAACACCGAGGAGCGGTCGGTCGAGGTCATGCAGGTGTTTCAAGCCGAGCCGGATGAAGACGGCCGACGCTTCGAATCCGACGGGACGATTGATATCGAGCCCGCCGTTCGCGACGAGGTTGTGCTGGGCCTTCCGCTGGCGCCTTTGTGCCGGTCGGATTGCCTGGGACTTTGCACTGTGTGCGGAACCGACTTGAATACCAATCCGTGTTCCGGCCATACTGATGAGTCGGATCACCCACTTGCTGCTTTGCGGCAGCTGCTGGACCCTCAGGACACCTAAGGAGTGCGCCCATGGCGGTGCCCAAGAAGAAGATGTCGCGTTCGCGTACGCGGCGGCGGAAAGCTCAATGGAAGCTGAATCGCCCCGGTGCGTCGACGTGCCCGCAATGCCACAGTCCCAAGCTGCCGCATCGTGCGTGCTCGAACTGCGGTACCTACCGCGGTCGCGAGATCATCGAAACCGAGTAGTTTTTCGGTTATGGCCCGGGTAGCCCTCGATGCGATGGGGGGTGACCACGCCCCCGATGAGATCATCGCCGGTGGTGTCGCCGCCGCCGAAGCGGGCCACGACGTCATTCTCGTCGGCGAACCCTCTGTCATTGCCGGTCGTCTCGACGCGCTCGGGTCCGACCTCCCGGTGGTGGCGGCCGGTCAGGTCATCGAAATGGACGAGAATCCGGCACGGGCTATTCGCGAGAAAACCGATAGCTCAATTGCTGTAGTCGCCCGGTTGGTCAAGACGGGTGAGGCCGATGCAATGGTCTCGGCCGGCTCGACCGGAGCGACGCTGGCGGCTGCCACGGTCATTCTTCGGAGAGCACCAGGCGTTCTGAGACCCGCAGTTGCTTCGATCTTCCCGACCCCCGGCAGTCACACCGTCGTCCTCGATTCCGGGGCCAACCCAGACTGCAAGCCGGAGCACCTCGTGCAGTTCGGGATCATGGGAGCCCTGGTCGCCGAACTCTATCTCGGTGTTGATCATCCGCGGGTTGGACTGCTGAACATCGGCGAAGAAGAGAACAAGGGTCGCGAACTCGAGAAGAGCGCATTCGCTCTCCTGGCCTCCACCGATCTGAACTTCATCGGCAACGTCGAGGGCAGAGATCTGGCGTCGGACCGGGCCGATGTGTTCGTCACCGACGGTTTCACGGGCAATGTGCTGCTCAAGACCACAGAAGGTGCCGTGCAGTTCATCGTCGAGTTTCTCCAGACGGCTCTCATCAAACTGCCTCCTGAGGATCTGGCCGTCGTCACGCCGGTCATGGCCGAGGTCAGGCAGGCCCTCGATCACGAAGAGCACGGAGGGGGGCACCTTCTCGGCACCAACGGGGTGGTTGTGATCGCGCACGGCTCATCTTCAAGGATTGCCATCGCCAATGCAGTGGCGATGGCATCGGACGGGGCCGATCGCGACCTGGCCGGTCACGTGGCCCGGCGGCTCGGCACGTGACCGGAATAGAAGGGCGCCTGGGACACGATTTCCGCACCCCCGGATTGCTGATCCACGCGCTAACGCACCGGTCCCTGGAGTCCGAGCGACCGACAGAGCCATCGAACGAGCGGCTCGAGTTTCTCGGCGATGCCGTGCTTCAGCTGGTCGTGACAGATTTCCTCTTCGATGAATACCCGGAACTCCCCGAAGGGCAGATGGCGAAAGTGCGAGCTGCCTGTGTGAACCGCTCTGAGCTGGCCCGAATCGCCCGGCGCCTGGAACTCGGTTCCGATCTGCGGCTCGGCAGGGGAGAAGAGTCGACGGGTGGGCGCGAGAAGTCGTCGATTCTGGCCGACGGTCTCGAGGCCGTGCTCGCCGCCGTCTACCTCGACGGAGGAATCGTGGCGGCCGCGTCGGTGATCATGAAGCACTGGGAGGCGCTGATCCGGGAGAAGGCTACGAGTCCCGGGCGACTCGATTACAAGACACGACTTCAGGAGGTGCTGGCCGCCCTGGCGAAGACACCCATTTACGAGGTCGACGGCGACGGTCCGGATCATGCCCGTGTCTTCCAGGCAACGGTCGCCGTCGATGGCGACATGATCGGGAGCGGTGCCGGACAGTCGAAGAAGGAAGCCCAGCAAGCCGCGGCGAAAGAAGCATTGGGAAGCTTGCAGAGCGAGAACCGCTGAACGAGGTATCGATGTCTCTCGTTCTCGACGCACTAGTACCTGGTTCCGGGGCCACTCCGAAGGAGTGGCCCCTTGCCTGAACTTCCCGAAGTCGAGACGGTTCGTCGTTCTCTCGCCCCGGTACTTGAAGGAGCGACGATCAGCGGTGTCGACGTTGATCACCCACGGATGCTTCGCAGGCAGCCGCGGCCTCGTGATTTTCGCGATCGACTGCTCGGCCGTCTGATCGAATCGGTCGGTCGTCACGGCAAGTTCCTCATCATCGATGTCGATGGCGATCTCACCTGGGTCATCCATCTCGGAATGTCGGGTCGGATGGGTCTGGAGCCATCCGGTGCCGACCGGGTGCCACACACCCACGTGGTGATCGAGACCGACCAGGGCCGGGAGATGCACTTCATCGATCCCAGGACTTTTGGATTCACGGCCGTCTACACGCCGGAGGAATTCGAGGAGCAGCCGTTTGCCCGGCTGGGCCCCGACGCTCTGAATCAACTGCCGCGCTATACCCGATTGGTACCCCGGCTCGAGGGTCGAACCATCGCGATCAAATCTCTCCTACTCAATCAGTACTTCATCGCCGGGTTGGGCAATATCTACGCCGATGAGGTACTGCACCGATCGCACATCCGGCCGGGGCGATCGGCGGGAACTCTGGACCGCGAGGAGATTCGCAGCCTGAGAAACGCGATCACGCCGGTACTTCGGGCCGGATTGCGGTGGGGCGGGACGAGCCTCAGCGATCTCGCCTACCTGCTTCCCGACGGTCGGGCAGGGGATTACCTCCAGCGGTTGCGGGTCTACGGACGGGCGGGCGAGCCGTGCCGGCGCGATGGGACGCCAATCGAGCGTTCGGTAATCGGCGGAAGGAGCAGTTTCTGGTGTCCGACCTGCCAGCGCTGATTGCGCGACGACTGTTGGTGTCCGGACGGGTACAGGGCGTGGGATTTCGAGCAAGCACCATCGAGGCAGCAACCCGGCTCGGGATCGTCGGGTGGGTTTGTAACCGGCAGGATGGTCGGGTCGAGGTGCACGCCCAGGCTTTGGCTGCTCTTGTCGATGAGTTCGAGCGCTGGCTCCAACAGGGCCCGCGCTGGGCCCGTGTGACCGGGGTGTCTACACAGGATCTCGAGGTGGATCTGGGTCTGAGGGGCTTCGAAATCCGCTGGTAGAAGACCCGGCACCGTCTCGACACTGTGATAGCCTGCCGAAATCACAAGGGTGTAATTCTTTGTATCTAAAGACGTTGAAACTAGTTGGCTTCAAGTCGTTCGCCGATCGAACGCGCCTCGAACTCGAGCCCGGTGTCACGGTCGTCGTCGGCCCGAACGGTTCGGGAAAGTCGAACATCGTCGACGCGATCGCCTGGGTGATGGGAACTCAGTCAACGCGCACGTTGCGAACACAAAAGATGGAGGACCTCATCTTCGCCGGGACGGCTACCAGGCCGGCTCTTGGTAGGTCCGAGGTCACGCTGACCTTTGACAACATCTCGCGGTCGCTCCCCCTGGATCTTGACGAAGTGTCGATCTCTCGTCGTCTGTACCGGGACGGTTCATCCGATTACGAGATCAACGGAGTCGGGGTTCGTCTGCTGGACGTTCAGGAATTGTTGTCGGATTCCGGTGTCGGCCGGCACCAACACGTGATCGTCGGCCAGGGCCAACTCGACGAGATCCTCAACGCCAAACCCGAAGATCACCGGGCCGTCATCGAAGAAGCGGCCGGAGTGCTCAAGCACCGCCTGCGCAAGGACCGCGCCATTCGGCGTCTCGATAGCACCGACGCCGATCTTCTTCGCTTGAACGACATTCTCGGAGAGCTGAAGCGCCAGATTCGTCCACTGCGGCGTCAAGCCAGAGCGGCCGAACGGTATCTGATCATTCGCGATGAGATTCGGGCGCTGCGGTTGTTCATCGGCGGAGAGGACCTGCGTTCCATCGGGGACCGATTGAAGGTCGTCGCCGGCGAACATGGAGATCTTGACGAATGGCTCATCACGGCAGCCGCAGAGGAAGCCAGTCTGGCTGCCTCGATTGAGCCGCTGACCCGGGCCGCCGGTGAGACGGGTCGTCGCCTCGAAGTGGACACGGCCGCTGCCGCACGGCTCGAGACGGCCGCCGAGCGGTTCCGTCGCATCGCCCAGGTTGCCCACGAGCGCCACCGCGCTTTGTCGCAGCGAATCCAGGGAGCCGGTGAGCGGCGACGGGACATGCAGGAGGAGGCCAGGCAGATCCAATCCGAGCTGGCGCGGAGCTCAGAGGAAGAGCGCCGCGCCCGCACAGATGCCGAACGTGCCGAGCGGGCACATCGTGAATTTGAGGATGAAGAGCGGTCGCTGGCCGAGCAGGAGCAGATGCCCACGGAGGGAGCAGTTGCGGCCGTGCGCGGTGATCTCGGCTCGCTGGATGCTGCAGTACTGAGGGATGAGCGCGAGGCCGATCAAATCGGGCGTCGACTCGAATCTCTCCACGGGCAGTTGGAGTCCGAGTCGATCGAAACCGACCGTCTCCAGGCTGAGATCGAGCGTGATGACATCGCGGCGACGGCCGCCCAGCAGGCTCACGAATCGGCGGTGGCGGATCGCGGCAACCAGCAATCGATCTGGGAAGCGGCCGAAACCGACCTGCAAGACACTCGTCTGACTGTTTCGGCTGCTGCGGCTCGGGCCGAGGCGTTGGAATCGGCAGCGGACGGCCTGGCCGATCCGCAAGCCCGGGAAAGGGCTGCCGCGGCCGGTGGTGTTCGTGGCAGCCTGGCCACCATTCTGGATGTTCCGGATGGGCTGGCCGCGGCGATCGACGCGGCGCTTGGCCCCTGGAGTGACGCCCTGGCGGTCAACGGCCCAACGGCCATTGAAGAGGTGGTCGGAGATCTCAAAGCGCACGGAATGGGAGGTATCCCTCTCATCACTCCCCGATTCACCGGTGGTGACTTGCCCGCTCGTCCCATCGCGGATTCCTTTGGCCTACAGACGCTGGCGGACGCCCTGGGGGGTCGGGCCGATCGGGAGTTGGCTGCTTCCCTGCTCGGAGATGTAGTGCTGGCCGAGGGTTGGTCGGCCGGCTGGCAGATCGTTTCCAAGCATCCGGCTATCCGGGTGGTGACGCCCGAGGGAGACCTCATCACAGCCGATGGCATCCGTGTTGCTCATCCAGATGGAGCCACCCCGGCTGTGCTCGAGCAGGCTCGGGTGGCGCTGGAGGAAGCCGAACTCAATCTCGCCCGGGCCGAGAGTCGGCACATCGCAGCCCACCGGGACTTTGAGCGCACGCGCGACGTCGAACGGTCCGCTCTCGAATCGCTGGAGCTGATCGAGGCGAGCCTCTCAGGAGCGACCGAAGCCCTTTCCCGTCTGGAACGGACCAGGAGCGGTGTTGAGCATGAGATCGATCGCCTCGAACAGCGACGGTCACTGCTGCTCGACTCGGCGGCCGGTCGCGAGAGGAGGATCGCTGAGTTGCGCGGGCGGCTGAGCGCCCTCGAAGGAGAAGAAGCTGAACGTCAGCGCGCCTGGGAAGAGTTGGCCGTTCGACGGCTGGCCGTTGCGAAACAGCGAGACGAGGCGAGAGAGGAGCGCCAGCAGGCGGCTGCCGAACTCGGTGCGGTCGTTGAACGCAGGCGTTTGCTGGAGAGGCGGCTGGCCGCCATTCAAGGTGACCTCCAGGACCTCGTGGATCGCCCCGGCGACCCGCGGCGGCTGGCGGAACTGGAGTTTGCCGAAGACGGTGCCCGTCGTTCTCTGGCTGCCGTGCGGGCGCACGTTGGCACCCTGCGGCAGCGTCAGATGGAACTCCGCTCGGCGGCGGGTGAGGCCGGCGAGCGGCTCACGACGGCGCGCCGGCAACTCGATGAGATTCGAGTGTCGATCGCCAATCACAAGGAGCAGCGCGCCAGGCTCGATGTCGAGTCCGCCGAGTTGAAGGTTCGATTAGAAACCGTCGCCGAAGGGCTGCGCCGGGACGTCGACGCCACTGAAGAGCAGGCGCTGGACGCTCCGACACCGGAAGTCGAGGAGGGCGTCGACCGCCGGGAACGTTTGGTCTCCCTCGAGGCCGAAGTGCGGCGCATGGGAAACATCAATCCGTTGGCCGCCGAGGAGTATCAAGAGCTCGAGGGTCGGCGCCTCCACCTCCAGGAACAACTTGATGATCTAGAGAGCAGCAGAAACGAGCTCCGCAAGGTGATTTCCGCTCTCGACGAGCAGATCGTCGGCCTCTTCAAGTTGGCTTTCGACGAAGTCGCGGCCGCCTACGAGCAGCATTTCTCGGTCCTGTTCCCCGGCGGGCGCGGACGGTTGGTCCTCACCGATCCGGATGATCACCTATCAACCGGTGTCGATATCGAAGCACAACCGCTGGGCAAGAAGGTGGGCCGGTTGTCACTGCTATCCGGCGGTGAGCGCTCGCTGGCGGCATTGGCCTTCTTGTTCGCGGTGTTCAAGGCCAGGCCGAGTCCTTTCTACATTGTTGACGAAGTGGAAGCAGCGCTCGACGATGCCAACCTTCGTCGCTTCCTGCGGCTGGTCGACGAATTCCGTCGGACTGCGCAACTGGTGATCGTGACACATCAGCAGCAGACCATGGAGGCTGCAGACATCCTGTACGGCGTCACCATGGAGCCCGGTGGCTCGTCGAAGGTCGTCGCCAAGCGAATGATGGAATCACCCGCACCGGTTCCTGCGTCGTAGAATCGTCCTTCATGGATTCCGTTCTCTTAGTTGTTCTTGTCCTAGTCGCGCTCGGCGTGGCGATAACGGTCGTCGTAGTCCGGCGCAGGTCGGCCCTTCCCTCGACGGAAGAACGGTCGTTGCCGGACGCCCGGAGCGAGCAGAGATCGCTCTCCGATCGCCTCGAGAAGACTCGACAAGCGCTCGGAGGCCGTCTGAAGGGACTCTTCAGCCGGGGACCCGTTGATGAGGATTTCTGGACCGGCCTCGAGGAAGCTCTGATTGCCGCCGATGTTGGGGTGCCGGCCACGACGCAGGTTGTCAATCGTGTGCGTGAGATCGGCCCTGCCGACGCGGCCGACGCCCGGGTGGCACTCCATGATGAGCTGTCGGCCATCCTGGCCGGCAGGGATCGCGATCTTCACCTCGGCGACGCTCCCAGTGTGGTCGTAGTGGTTGGCGTGAATGGAGTTGGCAAGACGACCAGCATCGCCAAACTTGCCGCGCGAATGGAGAAATCGGGTTCTACTGCCCTCCTGGGAGCGGCGGACACATTCCGCGCTGCTGCCGACGCACAGCTGAAGACCTGGGCCGATCGGGTTGGAGTTGAGATCGTGTCGGGTCAACCAGGAGCCGACCCGGCTGCGGTTGCTTTCGATGCTTATCAAGCAGCGCGAGCGCGCCGGCGGGACGTGGTGATCGTCGACACCGCCGGCCGGCTTCACTCAAAGCACAACCTCATGCAAGAACTCGGCAAGATTATTCGCGTGCTGGAGCGCGAAGCGGGCTCCGTTGATGAGATCTTGCTGGTGCTCGACGCAACCACCGGGCAGAACGGTCTGGCGCAGATCAAGCAGTTCACCGACGTCGTGGGTGTGACCGGGATCGTTCTGGCGAAGCTCGACGGAACCGCCAAGGGTGGCATAGTTGTGGCGATCGAGCAGGACTACGGTGTGCCGGTGAAGTTCATCGGTGTAGGAGAAGGCGTGGAAGATCTGATCCCATTTGAACCCCAAGAGTTTGTCGATGCACTGCTGGCGGACGCATGAGCACGTCAGAACTGGTTGATGGCGCTCGCAAGGCGGCTGAGAGGGCTTACGCTCCCTACAGCGGCTTCCGGGTCGGCTCGGTGGGTGTGGCAGATGATGGATCCCAATACACCGGCTCGAACGTAGAGAATGGGGCCTACGGTTCGGCTATCTGCGCTGAGGGCACCGCCATCAGCCAGGCGGTCTCTTCAGGCGCTCGCAAGATCTCCACGGTGGCGGTCGCGTGCATTGACGCAGACTCGGTTGACAACGCCTATCCGTGCGGCAACTGCCGTCAGCTCATGAACGAGTTCGGGGTTGAGAAGGTCATCGTCACCGCCGGATCGGGCGAGGTACGCGAACACACATTCGAGGAATTGTTCCCGCACGGCTTCAAACTGGAGACCTAGCGGGCAGCAAGCGTCGAAACCTCTAGCCCGACACTCTCATGTCATTCTCGGGACCCCGTTTTCGTGACGTGCTCCGCCGGTTGCAGTGTCGCTTTGCGCGATATGCCAGACGCATCTGATGTTCGGGAACTTGGTTCAAACGTGCTCTCCCGCTTGCGAGGGAACTGGCTCGCTGCGAAGCAGCGAGATGGCGGAGCCGGACTGAGGGGGTGTTGCAGCCGAACAGCCTTGTTCCTGTTGGATGTTGTCCGGCTCCCCCCTCCAACCTGCTCCGCAGGAGCGGGCCAACTCACCCCAGCCAATGCTGGTGCAGGACGTTTGGGGCGCCAGGTGCCATCACGCGAAGGGGCCCCTTCGAGAAGGGGCCCCGGCATTCTCAGAAGGTCTCGCCTAGCGGTTGCTGAGCGCCTCGATCAGTTTCGGGAGGACCTTGTGCAGGTCGCCGACGATTCCGAGGTCCGAGATCCCTAAGATCGGAGCCTCTTCGTCCTTATAGATGGCAATGATGACCTTCGAGTCCTTCATACCTACAAGGTGCTGCATGGCCCCGGAGACACCCGCGGCGATGTAGACGTCTGGCTTGACCGTCTTGCCGGTTTGACCCACCTGCTTGGAATACGGGACCCACCCGGCATCGACGATCGCACGGGTGGCGCCGGTCGCGGCACCGAGTTTCATGGCTAGCTCATTGATGACTGCAAAGCCTTCCTCGGCCCCGATACCTCGTCCGGCGGCTACCACTATGGCGGCCTCTTCGAGCTTGGGACCCTCTAGGCGCTCCGCGTGGCTGGCAGTGACTCTTGCGGACCCGGAATGGCCGACATCCGGCATCGCAACGCTCTCGACTTCGGGTGCGCCTCCGCCCGACTCTTCGGCTACGAACGCTTTCGCCCTGGCGATTACCAGATATGGTGCGTCACTTTCGAAAGTCGTGTCCACCAGCGTCATTCCACCGAAGATCTCGTTGGTCACGGTTACCGCGCCACCGTCGACTGAGATCTCAGTCGCGTTCGAGAGGATCGTCTTGCCCATCCGGGCGCTGAGACGGCCGGCGATGTCGCGATCGGTGTAAGTGAGGCCGAACAGAATGAGATCGGGGGAGTGTTGTCCCGCCAGGTCGGCAATCGCCGCCGCCGCCGAAGCGGTGGGGAGCAAATCGGAAGGCGCCATGTGGAACACCTTGGACGCTCCGTGAGCACCGAGTGCCGCAAAATGCTCGTCAGATCCAGCACCGAGGTACAAGGCAGCCAGTTCGCCTCCGAACGCCCTCGCCTTCGTCAGCAATTCGAGTCCGACGGTGGCCGGTCCCTCTTCAGTTTCTTCTACGAAGACCCATGTCGTAGCCATATCAGATCACCTTCGCCTGTTCAAGCAGCGCAACGATCTTGAGATGAGCTTCGCCGTCGTCTTCGATCAGCTCTCCTGAAGCCCGTTCCGGTGCCGGACGGATGCTCACGATCTTCTGCTTCGTGGCGACGTCAACGCCGAGGTCGCCGGCAGTCACCGTGTCGACCGGCTTCGATTTCGCCTGCATGATCCCCTTGAAAGTGGGGTAGCGCGGCTCAACTGCGCCGGCCGTGACACTGACCAACGCAGGGGAGGGTGACTCGACCTCGTCATAACCGGTTTGGGTCTGGCGTTCGATCTTCACCGTGTCGCCTTCTACGGCAACTTTCTTGGCGAAAGTCAATGCTGGAACTTCGAGAAGTTCCGCGAGTTGCTGCGGGAGGATTCCGGCGTAACCGTCGGTCGACTCCGTTCCGGCGATAACGAGATCGAAACCTTCTCGCTTGATTGCCGCGGCAAGCACACCGGCGGTGGCGAGTGAATCAGATCCTTGCAGAGATGCATCATCCACTATGACGGCCTTGTCGGCACCCATCGCGAGGGCCTGGCGGATACCTTGCAGGTTCCCACTTGGGCCCATCGAGATCAGCGTGACCGTCCCCTCAGTTTGCTCTGCGAGTTGCAGGCCTATCTCGACGCCGTAGCGGTCGGTGTCATCCAGCACCTGGTCGGTGGGACGGACCACGAAATGCGTTTCGGGGTCGAGATCGTAAGGGGAGGCCGGGTCGGGGATCTGCTTGACGCAGACGGCGACTCTCATTCGACGCTCCTTCGCGTTTGTTATATGTGAACCGATGCTAACAATTGCTCGTGTGGGATCGACAATTGGCTCCCCGGTGGCGTTTGACGCCCGATCAGGCGAGGCGGGGGAGGAGGGCGTCCAGTAAGCCCGTGAATCGTTCCCGAGCTGTATCGGCCGTCTCCTGTACCTCTTCATGGGAGAGCGGCACAGGGGAAATCCCCGCGGCCAGATTGGTCACCAGCGAGATGGCGATGACCCTGGCACCCATGTGGCGGGCGGCAATCGTTTCGGGAACCGTGGACATGCCGACCATGTCGGCTCCCAGGCGTCGCGCCATTTGGACCTCGGCCGGTGTCTCGTAGGTGGGGCCGGTGAACCAGGCGTATACCCCCTCCCGAAGCTCGACGTCGACCCCCGCCGCCACCTCGTGAGCAATGCGTCTGAGGTCGGGATCGTAAGCAGCGCTGAGGTCCGGGAAACGGCTTCCGAGTCGGTCGTCGTTCGGTCCGAACAGAGGGTTCTGGCCCGTGAGGTTGAGGTGATCGCTCAGTAGGGCGAGGTCGCCTGCCTCGAAATCGTCTCCGCATCCACCACTGGCATTTGTGAGCAGGACTGTTCCGGCGCCGGCGGCGATGGCCGCTCTGACTGCAAAAACCACTTGCTCGAGTCCGTGACCCTCGTAGAAGTGAGCGCGGCCGGCGAGAATCAAGATCGGGATGCCCTCCATCTCAACCGAGTAGACCGTGCCGGCATGACCGGCGACCTTCGGTACTGGAAAGCCCGGTATGTCAGCGTAGGGAATGGCCGTGGCCCCCGGCAGGTGTTCGGCGTAGCTGCTCAGTCCCGAGCCGAGGATGGCTACGACGGTGTGTCCCGGACGCCCGCTCAGCCTCTTGATGGCGCCGGCTGCGGCCTGGATGGCGTGGTAGCTCACCTCTGGCTCCCGATTCGCTCCGCGATGAGTTGCGGCGCCTCGACCGGCGACTCAGAAATCTCCCATGCAGAGGTGATTAGTGGTGTCGCGATCCCGCGTGCGTACGCGTCGTTCCAGTGAATCTTGGCAAGAACGTCACCTTTCTCGACATGATCGCCAACTTTGGCCTGGACCGTGACGCCGACCGCCGGGTCGATGTTGTCCTCCTTGCGCTCTCTGCCGGCACCAAGGCGCATTGCCCCGACTCCTATCGATAGGGCATCGCACCGTGCTACCCATCCTGATTCGGGTGCTTCTAGCGTGTCGGTGTTGTAGGCAGTAGGAAGCAACTCGGGGTTCTCGAGAACCTGAGCATCACCCCCCTGTGCGGTGACTATCTCGGCAAACTTTTCCATGGCTCGACCGGTCGCAACCGCCTCTTCGAGCAGGGTCCGACCCTCTTCGACGGAGGAGGCCACCTCGCCCATCACCAGCATCTCCGCCCCGAGTACGTAGGTGAGTTCGGTGATGTCGGCCGGTCCTTCACCGCGGAGAGTATCGATCGATTCGCGAATCTCAGAAGCGTTACCCACCTCGCGTCCGAGAGGCTGGCTCATGTCGGTCAGCAGCGCCACTACACGAGTTCCCCGTAGGTCTCCAATCTCGACCATCGTCTCCGCCAGCCGGCGTGCCCGATCGATTTCCTCCATGAAGGCGCCCGGTCCGAATTTTACGTCGAGAACCAGACCGTCCAGATCTTCCGCCAGCTTCTTGGACATGATGGATGAGGCAATCAGCGGAATGGCCGGCACCGTTCCGGTGGCGTCACGCAGCGCGTAGAGCTTCCGATCGGCCGGAACGAGATGCTCCGACTGGCCGCCGAGTACGACACCATGCTCGGCTAGGAGAATGGCAAACTGGTCGGCGCTGAAGCCCGTCCTGAATCCGGGAATCGTCTCGAGTTTGTCGAGTGTTCCGCCGGTGTGTCCCAGGCCACGACCACTCATCATTGGGATCTTGACGCCGCAGGCGCCCACCATCGGTGCAAGCGGAATCGAGATCTTGTCGCCCACTCCACCTGTTGAGTGTTTGTCCACCTTGCAGCCCGCGATGTCCGAGAGTTCGAGAACCTCACCGGAGGTCAGCATGGCCTCGGTCCAGACCGTGAGGTCCTCACCATTGAGGCCGTGGATGAAGATCGCCATCAGCATCGCCGACATCTGGTAGTCGGCAACGGTCCCGGCGGTGTATTCCGTGATCAGCCATCTGATTTCGTTGCCGGTGAGTGTTCCACCGTCGCGTTTTCGTTCGATGAGTTCGACGGCGGTCATGAGATGTCCTCCAGGAACGATGTACCAGCCGGAGGGGCGGGTATCCCAAAACCGTCGCAAACCGTGGCCGCCACGTCTGCATAAGTCGATCGGATTCCCAGGTCGACACCGGCGGCTTCCAGACCTGCAACCAGAAGCGGGACAAACTCACGGGTGTGGTCGGTGCTGCCGTCGGTGGGGTCGTTGCCGTGGTCGGCGGCGAAGATCAGCAGATCACGTGGGCCCAGACTTCCGGTGAGTCGGGGGAGGAAGCTGTCGATGACTTTTAGCCCGGCGGCATATCCCTCCGGGTTCTCACGGTGCCCATAGACCATGTCGAGATCGACGAGGTTGGCCATAATCAATCCTCTTTCCATTTCCTCGAGTGCGCGCAAGGTGTGTTCGAGTCCATCCGTATCTCCCTCGGTGTGCACGGCTCGGTCGAGGCCTCGCCCCGTGAAGAGATCTTCGATCTTGCCGACTCCGAACGTTGGTATTCCCTGCTCCTGAGCGATATCCAGCATTGTTGGAGCGTGAGGTGGCAGTGCGAAGTCCTGTCGTTCGTAGGTGCGCCGGAAGGATCCGAGTTCGCCTTCGAAGGGGCGGGCGATGATCCGACCGATGCGATAATCATTGCAGTGTTTGCGTGCGATCCTGCAGACGCGATAGAGCTCTTCGAGAGGGACCACGTCCTTGTGCGCGGCGATCTGAAACACGGAGTCCGCCGAGGTATAGAGAATCAACTCACCAGTCTCGATATGCCTGGGTCCTAGGTCCTCGATGATGACGGTGCCTGATGCGGCGTAGTTGCCGAAGAACTTGTGTCCGGACTCCTCTTCGACTGCTTCGATGAGACTGTCCGGGAACCCGGTGTCGGTGAAGGTGGCGTCGGCTTCCTCGGTGATCACTCCGGCGATTTCCCAGTGACCGGTCGTGGAATCCTTGCCGGCGCTGGCTTCGGCGAGGCGGCCAAAGCCCATCGTCGGTGACTCTGCGGAGGGAATGCCCAGAAGAGCACCGTGGAGATTGCCGAGGCCGGCCGCCTGGAAATTGGGAAGATCGAGGCCGCCGACGGCTTGGGCGGTATGACCGAGAGTGTCGGAACCCTCGTCTCCGTAATCAGGGGCGTCGGGGGCCTCGCCCACACCACACGAATCCATGACTATGACGATCGCTCGATCGAGCACGTAGCTCCTTTTGGTTTGTGTCAGTATGGCCGAAGCTACTCAGGCCGGGTGGCCACGTACCTACCGGCTCTTGGCCACTTTTCCGTTGCGCAGTTCAACGCCCTCGGAACGGAGGAGCTCGGCGTGGCGCTCCTCGAGGCCGGGTACGAGGCGACCCGACGAGGCGACCACTCGCCACCAGGGGAGTCCGGTGCTCTTGCGGAGGTAGTTGCCGACCGCGCGAGCGGCGCCTGGTCGCCCAGCCTGGGCCGCCACTTCGCCATATGTCACGACCTCGCCGGGAGCCAGCCCAAGCAGGATCTCGCCGATCTGGTCCTCGAAGTTCATGACGGAAAGGCTAGGCCGCTTGATCTGCTTGATGTTTCCGACCGTCGTACCTGGACTACAGCGTTCCAAATAGCCTGTCGCCCATGTCGCCCAGGCCGGGTTCGATGTAGTAGGTGTCACTCAAGCCGCGATCGAGGCCCGCAGTGACGACCCGCACATCTGGATGGTCTCTCTCCATCCGCGCCACACCCTCAGGAGCGGCGACGACGCAGAGTGCAATGATCTCGTGCGCCCCATTGGCCTTGACCTTGTCAACCGCCCAGGACAACGATCCGCCGGTGGCGAGCATCGGCTCGAGGATGATCACCCTGGCGTCTTTCAGGTCCGGGAACTTGGTGTAGTACTCCTGGGGGAGAGCAGTTTCCTCGTCTCGCTGGACGCCGGCGTATCCGACGGTGACGTCCGGAAGAAGGTCGATCACCGCGTCGAGCAATCCGAGTCCAGCGCGCAGAACCGCAACCGCGACCAGATTGCGCCCGATCCGATAACCGGTTGTCTCTTCGAGGGGCGTTCGGATTGGAGCTTCAGTGAGGTCCAGGTCGGAGGTCGCCTCCATCAGCAGCGTATACGCGAGCCGTCGGGTGGTCTCTCGGAACATCTCGGGAGGAGTCGACTCGTCTCGAAGTGTCGACAGATAATGGCGGGTGAGGGGATGATCAACGACCGTGATGCTCAACTCGGGCTCCTGTGGACGGGTGCCCTCAATCTAGTGCGGGTGATTCAAGGCATTGCGAAGCGGTGCCATCGTCGGTGGCCCTGCTCTCGTTCTGGGCCGATCTAGCATCGGTTGGTCAGCGTTCGGAGCTCATTTGACGGGTCGAGACCAGATTCTTCGTGATGCCCACGCGGTGTTTCTACCCGCTATCGACGAAACCTCGACTCCCGGCTATGTCGCTGAACACTTGTCCCGTGGTGGAACTTCGCTGCTGATCGGCGAGTCACGCCCTCGACGACCGCCCAGTCGCCCGTGTCTGTTTCCCGACGGCCTAGGGTGCGGACATGGACGCAATGAATCACCGCATCACCCTTGCCGAACGACCCGTGGGCGCCGTCGCCGAAAGCTGCTTCGCCCGCGACGATGTTCCCGTGCCATCTCCAGGACCAGGCGAGTTTCTGGTGGAGGTCAAGTGGCTATCGATCGATCCGACGATTCGGGGTTGGATGGCCTA
>JAUVQS010000109.1 GCA_030598025.1 Acidimicrobiia bacterium
CCAAGGAACCCGCCCTGTGAGCCAAGAAGCCCCATGCGGTGCACGGGGCTTCTTGAATGTACCTGCCGGAGGCAGGTACACGTGG
Organism: Acidimicrobiia bacterium; assembly: GCA_030598025.1. Lineage (GTDB taxonomy): Bacteria > Actinomycetota > Acidimicrobiia > Spongiisociales > JAHEDJ01 > JAHEDJ01. Next base: position 86 of record JAUVQS010000109.1, read on the forward strand.
TCAGGGGCGGGATCGATCCGCCGACCTCTGGTTTTTCAGACCAGCGCTCTACCAACTGAGCTACCTGACCAAGAAACCCCGACCTGCGGGGTTTCTGGCGGGGACGACGAGATTTGAACTCGCGACCTCCGGCTTGACAGGCCGGCGTGAACTCCAGACTTCACCACGCCCCCGTGGCGTGTACCCGACCAAGAATCGGGTGACTCCAGGGGAAAGAGAATAGCGCTCCACCCCGCCGGAATGCCAAAGCGATATTGGCGGATTCTCAGCCGTGCTGAATGGCCACCTTGCCGCGCTGGAGCCCGGAGTCGAGGCGTTCAATGGCGTGCGGCAATTCTTCGAACGGATACACGGAGTCGACGACTACCGGGACGGAACCGCCTTCGATGAGACGCGTCACCTGTTCAAACTCGGCATGATCGAACATCGTCGAGCCGATGACTTCCAACTGCTTGAAGAACAAGTAGGGCACCGAGATCTCGACCTTTGGACCACTTGCTGATCCACAAATCGCCAGTCGCCCTCCAGGGTCGAGGGACCGGATCGACTGGTTCCAGGTGGCGGGTCCAACAGTCTCGATCACAACGTCGGCTCCGCGCCCGACGGACTTCTTGAGTTCTCCGGCGAACTCTTCGCTCGAGTCGAATCCTCCGGTCGCTCCCATTTCCAGGGCGTCGGCGATCTTGTCTGGGCTTCGCGAGGTCACATAGACATCGGCACCCATCGCCTGGCCGATCAACTGGGCTGCGCCCGAAACGCCGCCGCCGACGCCCACTACCAGGAGGACATCACCAGACCGCAGCCGGGTTCGCCGCAGCATGCGCATTGCCGTTCCGTAGGCCAGACCGTATGAGCCTGCCGCGGTCACATCCATGCCGGCCGGCCTGGGCACGACGTTACGGGCCGGTACCACCACATACTCGGCCAGGGTTCCGTTCAAGTGTTCTCCGAGAATGCCGTAGGACCTGCAGTACGGCGTATCGCCTGCCAGGCACGCTGCACACTTCCCGCAGGACACCGAAGGGTTGATGGTCACCGCGTCGCCGATTGCGATCCCGGTCACGCCTTCACCAATGGCCTCGATCTCACCGGTGCCATCCGCCCCGGCGATGTGAGGAAAGTGATGCGGAGCCGGCCTGCCTCGCGACACCCAGAGGTCGAGGTGGTTGAGAGCTGAGACCTCGAGGCGAATCAGCACCTCGCCGTATTCGAGTTTCGGCGTCGGAACGTCTTCCAGTGTGAACGACTCGGGGCCATTCGTTTCGTTCAACACCCATGCGCGCATATGCCGAGGCTACCGGTCCTCGCCGCCTCGTTCCGGCAGGAACTCGAGAAATCCATTGAAGAACGCCGGGAGAGTGATCGTGCGGAAACGTTCGAAATCGATGAACAAGATTGCGGCGATGGTGATCGGCGGCAACCAGCGGATGGCTCCGGCGTCCGTCCAGAGAAGCTTGAGGACCGAAGCGTAGGCGATCGCCTGGAGGGCCATGGCCAGCGTCGGTTGACGCAGGGCCAGGAATGGAATGCCGAGAAGCAGCAGTGTTCCCCACATCAGCCACGGCGGAATCGCTCCGCCCAATTGCAGGCCGAGAAGTACGGCCGCTCCGACCAGAGTGTCGACCTCGAGATCCCAGTCGCCGAGCCGGGTTTCGGTTGATCCCGCCCGGGCCGCTCGACCATCGAGAAGATCTGTCAGCCAGGCAAGTGAGATGAGAACGGCAGTCGCGGTCAGGCGCCTCTCTGCCAGCGAGGCGATCAGAGTGAACGCGATCAGACCTCTAGCCGCGGTGAGGATGTCGGCCGTTAGCGCCATAACGCGAACCTACATCGATTCGGGCGCATTTGTGCTTTTTGACTCCTCGTCGATCCAGCTTCCAATCGCCAAGTCGGCTTGCACCGGCGGTGGTGGCAACACGTGGTGCCGGGTACGGTGTACGTCGTGATACGAATCGTGACTTTGATTGCAGCTCGACCGCCGGTCCGTAACTGATGGCCTACGTGAATTCCGTCGGGGTCCGGTTCTATGAGCTGGATCCCTACGACCATGTGAACCACGCCGTCTACTTCTCCTACTTCGAGACGGCGCGGATTGAAGCGCTTTCTTCAGTTGGGTACGACCTCACCCGGTTGAAGGAAGAAGGGTTTCACCTCGTCGTGACGGATGTGCGGGCACGGTTCCATCGGCCGGCCGCCTACGGCGAAACCCTCGAGATCACCAGTCGGCTCATAGAGTCGAAACGGGTTACGTCGCGGTGGGGGCAGATTGCTGCGGTGGAGGGCCAGGTAGTCGCAACCGTCGAATTGACCGGTGCCATCACAGACGCGGAAGGCCGACCGCGGCGGGCTCCGGCGGGCTTCCTCCAGGCGATCGAACCACTCCGATCCTGAAGCGGCTGAGCGGCTTGGCCGCCCGGTTAGCGTGTGGGGATGCTCGGGCGAAGACTTTCAGGTAAGTGGTGGATCGTGGTTGCCGTCGTGGCGGTGGTGGCGATCGTTGGCACCGGATTCATTGTCTGGAGTCCCTGGGAGGAGCCGCCCGTATTCGCCTGGGAGGATTGCGAGGCGCCTCCCATAGACGAAAACCGGGGCTTCGACGATACACCTCCGCAGCAGTGGGAGGGTATGCCCGTCGAAGCAGTGAAGATCGCCGATCTGGCAGGCGTCACCTCGATGAGTTTCCCCCCCGGCTCAGAGACGGCGCTGATCACGACCAAGCCGGGTGTCCTCCTCTCAATGGCCCCGGATGGATCGTTCACCGAGTTGTTGGATTTGTCCGACGAGGTACTGAATGGTTCCGACCAGGGGATGCCGTCGGTAGCCGTTGACCCGGATGGGCGGTACCTCTATTTGACGTACATCGATCTCGGTGGATCTGTTGTTCTGGATGAGTTCGAGTGGGACGGTGCAGCACCGGACCCGTCCACCAGGCGCAACGTCAGGACCATTCCGCAGCCACAGGAGTGGCACAACGGTGGCACGATCGTCTTTGGGCCGGACGGATACCTCTATCTGGGGCTCGGCGACGGTGGCAGCATCGGCGATAAATTCGACAACGGCCAGGAACTCGACCGACCCTATGCCTCCATCCTTCGGTTCGATCCACACCGGGACGGCGACGACCCGTACACCATCCCATCCGACAACCCATATGAAGGGAGAACGGACGCCCCGGCCATCTGGGTGTGGGGACTTCGGATGCCGTGGAAGTTCTCATTCGATCGTGGCACCGGTGACCTCTGGATCGGCGACGTTGGACAGAATTGCATCGAAGAAGTAGATCTCGTCCCCGCCGATTCGGAGGGCGGGCTGAACTTCGGATGGTCTCGACTGGAGGGCACCTACCGGTTCAAGGGCTACCTCCCCGGCGAGCACACCCTTCCCGTGATCGAGTACACCCATGATGACGGTGACTGTGCGATCATCGGTGGCCATGTGTACCGGGGGGCCGAGATCGCAGACCTCCAAGGGCATTATCTGTTCGCCGACTACTGCCGTGGGAAGGTCTACGCCCTCGATTCCGACAACGGGCAAGCGGTCGCACTCTTCGAACTCGGGGTCAAACCGAATCTGTTGACCTCCTTCGCCGAGGACCCGGATGGCGAGATCTACATCCTCACCTTCGAACAGGGCATCTGGAAGCTGGTGCCTGGATCGTGATCAACATGCGGGAGGAATGTTCCTACACAGCAAGGAGCTTCCAGAACACCCCATACCCCTTGCCCGCCGGCGAGCGGTACCTTTCGAAATAGATAGATCCGACCATGCAAATTGAGGGATCACTGACGGATCTATCTAATTCGATTCCCCCCGATGGGGGGACTATTCGCAATTCGTTTCCCAGCTACAGAGCGACCGTGTGTCCAACGCGCAGGCTCACCGTTGCGCCGATTGGCGGAGCGTCTCGAACCACTTCGACGTCCAGAACGGGCCCGTTGTCGACGGTCACGGTCAGCAGGTAGTGACCGCCGCGAAATGCACGACCAACCACAGTCCCGCTGATGGCTCCGGCCGGGTCGATGTGCAGTGAGTCGGGTGGGATCACCAGCGTATGGATGCCGTCGCCCACCCCCACCGCGAAATTGGCCCACGGTGTCGCCGCGTTGCCACCGGAAGCTTCGACTCGAATGATGTTGCGGAAACCCAAGAATCGGGCAGTCCACTCGTCGGCAGGTTGTCTGTATACAGACTGCGGCGTCCCGATCTGGGCGACCGATCCCTCTCGCAGCACTACGACGCGGTCGGCGATTGTGAACGCTTCCTCCTGATCGTGCGTCACGTACACGGCAGTGATTTCGTGCTCGACTAGCAACTCCCGGAGTTCGACGATGAGGCGCTCCCGCAGTGTTCTGTCAAGGGACCCGAGTGGTTCATCGAGCATCAGCAACCGTGGCGCCGGTGCCAGTGCCCGGGCGAGGGCGACTCGCTGCTGCTCACCACCAGACAGGTTGGTGATAGGGCGGTCCTGGTAGTCGCTCAACCCTACCCATTCGAGAACTTCGGCGACTCGCTCTCGGATGGCGTCCGGCGGATGGTGCTGCATGCGGAGACCGAAAGCCACGTTGGCGCCGATCGACTGGTGCGGAAACAGTGCGTAGTCCTGGAACATCAGGCCGAATCCCCGCTTTTCCGCGGGCACATCGACGATGTCGTCGCCGTCCCAGGAAATGGCGCCGGTGCTCGGTGATTGAAGGCCGGAGATCGTTCGCAGCAGAGTCGTCTTGCCCGACCCGCTCGGGCCGAGGACTGCCAGAACCTCACCATCGGCCACCTTCACCGACATGTCGTTGAGGATGCTGTTGCCGTGAATTTCGACTGTGAGATGTTCGACGTTCAGCATTTCAGAACTCCCCGGTGTCGCCGACACGGAACCGTTCGATCGCCATGATCGAGAAGGCGGTGAGCACCATCAGAATTGTGCTTAGAGCCATCGCCCTACCGAAGTTCAGTTCGCCCGGCCTGCCCAGGAGCCGGAAGATTGCGACGGGCAAAGTTGGCCTCTCCGGGCGGACCAGGAAGGCAGTGGCTCCGAACTCCCCAAGCGAAATGGCGAAGGCAAATCCCGCGGCAACGAGTCCGGATCGAGCGATTAGGGGAAGGTCGATCTCCTTCCAGGCGCGCAACGGACTCGCTCCCAGCACCCTGGCTGCCTCACGCAGTCTGCGGCGGATGGAGCGCATCACCGGAACGACGGTTCTCACGACGAAAGGTATGGCGATCAAGGAGTGGGCGAGGGGGATCAAGACTGGTGACGTTCGAAGGTCGATGGGTGAATCGAACGCCACGAGGAATCCGAATCCGATCGTCACCGCCGACGTGCCGAGGGGGAGCATCAACAGCAAGTCGAACC
>JAUVQS010000093.1 GCA_030598025.1 Acidimicrobiia bacterium
GGATGGGTGGAACTTCAAACCCAGCAAACCGTTGCGGGCCGCCCGATGCACCGCTGAGACGGCCGCCGGGCCGCGGTGAGGATCAACCGACCCGAATCCCAGGAACACATCGGGAGCCTCCGACACCATCTGTGACACGGTTTCGTTTCGAAAGGGCGGCATGCCGGTCGCCGTCTGCGCCGACCAGGCGAGTATCACCGCTTTGCCGTCCAACCCCCGGTAGTAGTCGGCGATCTCGGTGGTCGTCATCACCTCGAGAGGACGTCCGAAGTACTCGGCAAGCTGTTGGCGGTACCGTGCGAATGCACCGTTGAGGAACTCCTCAACGGGAGGATGTACGTGGATATCGATGAATCTCGTCATCCCCGTGCTCTGAAGCCCCTATTGCGAGCTTCAGCCGGCGTGTCGGGGCCAAACGACGAGAGCAAGTTGTTCGTCAGGAGACCGGACGCCTCGATCCGCTCCTCGAGTTCTTCGAACTGCTCGTCATCGTCGCAGTCGTAGAAGACCATCGTGTCGCGCGTGCCGATGTACCGGTAGTCCTCAAACCTCCGCAGCCGTGCCATGTCGCACTCCGTTTCATCCGCTCAGAGGCCACGATACTCGTCATACCGCGACGCCTCAGCTCAGCAAGCGAAGGGAGTGACGCGCCACCAACCTCGGCGTCGGTTCACCGATCGGAAGCACCCTCGCCGGAGGCAAGGTCGGGGCCAGTCGCCACTCGGGAACAGTCGCCGGAGCCAGCGAGAAGTACACAGCGGCGGCCCAACGGGCGACCAATGAAGCGGAGTTAGATCCGCGCTTGCTCACGGTAGGTCCCGAAGACGCGTTTGAGCCGGTCGATGATCTCGCCCTGGGTGGCACGCACCCGGCACGCATCCACCAGCAATGGCATGAGGTTGGCGTCACCCCGCGCGCCTCGCTCGAGAGAATCGAGCGCCTCCTCAACCGCACCGCCGTTCCGTCCCGACCGCAGGTCTTTCAATCGGAGCACCTGGAGGTGCTCGATCTCGGCACCGATTCGGAGGATCTCGAGTTCTTCCTCTTCGTCCTTCTCATACTTGTTCACACCGACGATCGCCCGCTCCCCTGTGTCCAGGGCCTTCTCAAACTGATAGGCCGACTCGGAAAGCGCCATCTGGAAGTAGCCCTCCTCGATTCCGCGCAAGGTGCCGTCCAGCATCGATCCGTTGCCCAGTCGGTCAACGTGATCGAGGATCTCCATTGCCCGGGCTTCCATCCGATCGGTCATCTCCTCCACGAACCAGGATCCGCCGAGCGGGTCAACCGTATTGGCAACCCCCGTCTCTTCGGCGATGACCTGCTGTGTGCGAAGGGCGATTTCGGCCGCCTTCTCGGTCGGAAGGGCGTACACCTCGTCGAGGGCGTTCGTGTGCAGACTCTGGGTTCCGCCGAGCACTGCTGCCAGTGCTTCAACGGCCGTTCGCACGATGTTGTTCTCCGGCTGCTGGGCAGTCAGCGACACGCCCGCCGTTTGGGTGTGGAACCGCAGTTTGAGCGACCGTTCATCTGTCGCTCCGTAGCGATCGCGCATCCATCTGGCCCAGATTCGTCTGGCGGCGCGAAACTTGGCGATCTCCTCGAAGAAATCGACGTGCGAATCGAAGAAGAACGACAACCGGGGAGCAAACGAATCGACATCCAGGCCCCGGCGCATGAACGACTCAACGTATGAGAATCCATCGCCCAAAGTGAAGGCGAGTTCTTGCGCGGCGGTCGCGCCGGCTTCACGAATGTGATAACCGGAGATCGAAATCGTGTTCCATTGCGGCACCTCGTCGGTGCAGAATTCGATCATGTCGCCCATCAGCCGAAGATGGGGCTCCGGCGGAAACACCCACTCCTTCTGAGCGATGTACTCCTTGAGGATGTCGTTCTGGAGTGTGCCACGCAGCGCCTTCCAATCGACCCCTTGCTCTTCGGCCGCCACCAGAAGTTGGGCGAACAAGATCTGAGCCGGGCCATTTATCGTCATAGAAACGGATACCCGATCGAGGGGGATCTCATTGAATAGGGCAACCATGTCGTCGGCGGAGTCGACCGCCACCCCGCAATGGCCAACCTCTCCGAGCGACACCGCACTGTCCGAGTCGTAACCCATCAATGTCGGCATATCGAACGCGACCGAAAGACCGTCCTGGCCTTGCTCGAGCAGGTACCGGAATCGTTCGTTGGTGGCGGCCACATCAGCGAACCCTGCGAACTGACGAATCGTCCACAGCTTCCCCCTGTAGCCCGTCGCATGAATGCCACGGGTATAGGGGTACCCTCCGGGGAAGCCGATGCTCTCATCAACCTCGTCTGGTGAACTCAAGGCCGGGACATCCTCGAAAGACAGAGTCTCAAACTTCTCACGACGGAGCTTCCCGGTGTCGTATTCGTTCTGCCAGGCGTTCTTGGTCATCCGGATGAATCTCCCCGGCCGACGGCTACTTCTGCCCCACAGTTCGGGCACGTGGCGAGGTCAATGTCACCGACGATAAACGAGAACTCGCATTCACCGCACGCGATCTTGGGCGAAGGACGGTCCGGTGGTGGGGCCGGAGGCGGCGTCGGTGGCGTGACGAGACCGCCGTCCGGCGGCATTCCGGACGGACTGCCCGACGCCGGGCTGCGAACCTCATTGGGTGACCCACAGGCCGGGCAGTTGAACCGGCCGGGACCGGGGACTTCTACTTCACTTCGACAAGATCCGCATCGGACTCTCACGTCACAACCTCTCCTACCGCACCAATCGCTTGCAGATAGGTCGCTTCGCCGGCGAGGACGGTTCGTATCTGCAGTTCTTCGTATTCAACGTCTTGCTTGGCCGCCGCCTGGGCCTGAATGTACTCGACCGCCTGGTCGGTTCCGCCTGCCACGATGTCGCCTCCGCCGGATCGGTGGGCCCGCCGCGCCTGCATCTGCAAGAAATGGACCTCCCACTCGAGTATGCGGCGAACGTCGCTGCGTTCCAGGGATAGGCCGTCGGGGAGTTGCGCAGAAACGAAACCGACGGCGTCCTCAATGACATACACAGCATCGGCAGGCACGGTGCGAACCCGGGCGTTGCGCCACAACATCACGGCCAGAACCCCCAGGAAGAGGGCCACCAGCAATGCTCCGAATGCCACTGCGGTCGATTCGCTCATAGAACCGCATGGTACTTGTGCCTTCAGATTGAAAACACGGAAAGGGTCCAGTGCTGCCGGAAGATCGCCGCCCTACAGTGGCCTAATGGACACCTTGTACGAGGCTGAGGGCCTTCGCATCGCCCGCCTAGTCGTCGGTTCGCTCGGCAACAACGTCTACGTCCTGGCGAGTTCCGGGCACGCAGTCATCATCGACGCCGCCGCCGAGCCCGATCGAATCCTGGCGGCCGTGGCAAGTCTCGAGGTGCTTGCCGTCTTGACGACTCATGGACATCACGACCACATCGGGGCGGTCGAAGTCGTGACCCAGGAGTTGGGTGTGCCCTTCCGGCTCCACCCGGCGGACTCGGCCATCGCCGGACTCGAACCGGATCATCCCCTCATCGATGGCGAGCAGATTGCCCTCGGTGGGCATTCGATCACAGCCATTCACACACCGGGCCACACCCCGGGATCCACCTCGTTCATCCTCGGCGACCACCTGTTCACAGGGGACACCCTCTTCCCGGGAGGACCTGGTGCTACCCGATTCCCCTACTCGGACTTCGACACCATCATGCAAAGCCTCGACGACCGGTTGTTCACCCTCGATGATGCGACCGTCGTCTATCCCGGGCACGGCGCCACGACGACGCTGGGCGCCGAACGCCCCCATCTGGAGGAATGGCGCCGACGGAGATGGTGATCGCTAGGCCCCGGGTTGGGTGTCCTGCTTTTGCGAAGGTGCGAGGCATACGAGTGGCAAGGATTCTTGTTTAGAACGTGCTCTCCCGCTGGCGGGGGAGCTGGCTCGCTGCGAAGCAGCGAGATGCGGAGCCGGACTGAGGGGGCATTGCAGCCAAAGAGCCTTTGTATCCGTTGGGGCCCCCTCCGCTCTGCGGCATCAGCCGCAGGCCGCCTCAAGACCTACATCAGCCGGCGCATCTACCGCACCCTCCCCATCACCCGATTGACATAGGAGCAACCCCAGCCAGCGCTGGTGGAGGACGTGCTGAGAGCTCCCTACGTGGTACGTGGTACGTGATACGGGCGCCCAAAGGGCGCCCTCAGCCGTTAACGATTCGTCGGGCTGCCTCGTTGTGGCGTTCGATGACTGGTTCGAGTTCTAGGGTGGTGAGGCGGCCCTGGTCGACGATGCGGCGTCCTTGCACGAATGAGTAGTCCACGTTGTGCGGTTGGCAGAAGACCACCGCGGCGACCGGGTCGTGCAGCGCTCCGGCGAGGGCGAGTTGGTTCAGATCGATGGCGATGAAGTCTGCTGCCATGCCGGGCGCCAGGTAGCCCACGTCGTCGCGACCCAGCACGTCCGCCCCTCCACGGGTGGCGATTTCGAGTGCCCGGCGGGCGGTCAGGAGAGGCCCTCCCTTCAGTGTCGGCGAGGCCTCCAGCCTGCTCAGGAGCATCGCCTGGCGTACTTCGGCCAGCAGATGTGAGCCATCGTTCGAAGCCGATCCGTCTACCCCCAGACCCAGACGAACACCGGCGTCGCGGTAGGCGCGAACGGGGGCAATTCCCGAAGCCAGTCGCATATTCGAAGTCGGGCAGTGCGCCGCTCCGGTTCCGGTGGCGGCCATCCATTCCACCCCGGCTGCGTCGATGTGCACCGCGTGGGCAAACCACACGTCTCTTCCGGCCCAGCCAACGCTCTCGGCATATTCGAGGGGAGGCAGGCCGAACATCTCGAGGCAGAACTCGTTTTCATCGATCGTCTCGGCCAGGTGGGTGTGTAGGTGTACTCCGTATTGTCTGGCCAACTCGGCCGACTCACGCATCCCGGCACTGGTCACCGAGAATGGCGAGCAGGGTGCCACGACGATTCGAACCATCGAGCCGCGCTGCGCGTCGTGATGGGTCTCGATCAGGCGCTGGGTGTCTTCCAGAATCGCCTCCTCCGATTCGACGACCGAGTCGGGGGGCAAGCCGCCGTCGCTCTCGCCGAGACTCATCGATCCCCGCGAGGCGTGGAGACGAATACCCACTGTGGCGGCACCTTCGATCTCATCATCGAGGCGAGCGTCGTTCGGAAATAGATAGAGGTGGTCGAAGGCGGTCGTGCAACCGGAGAGGGCCAGTTCGGCGAGACCTACCTGGGTCGATACGAAGACGTCGGCGGCCGTCATTCGGGCCCAGATCGGATACAGCATTTTGAGCCAGTCGAACAGGCCGGCATCCTGCGCGGCCGGTACCGCCCTGGTCAACGTCTGATAGAGGTGGTGATGCGTGTTGATCAGGCCGGGCAGGATGATGTGACCCCGGGCGTCGAGTACTTCGTCGGCGGTCGCGGGAAGCTCCTCGGTCGGACCGACCTGCTCGATCCACCCGTCTCTGGCGAAGAGGCCGCCGCCGGATATCTCTCTTCGGTCATCGTCCATGGTCACGACAACGCTGGCATTGCGAACAAGAAGCGTGCTCATAGTGTCGAAAGCTAGTGACCTATAGCGTGATTCGTCGGCCGGGCAAACGAACATGACCGGTACCCGGGCGGATAGTCTGTTTCGAACGAAGCGAAAGGGGTAGCGTGAGTGAGTTCGTGAAGGGGCTTCCCAAAGCCGAGTTGCACATGCATATCGAGGGCTCTCTCGAACCCGGCCTCATGCTGGAACTGGGCAGACGAAACGACGCCCCCTTGCACTACGGCTCCATCGCTGAAGTCGAGGCCGCCTTTGATTTCCAGAACCTTCAGTCGTTCCTCGATGTCTATTACGAAGCGGCCCAGACCCTTCGCACTCGCCAGGACTTCTTTGATCTGACCACCGCCTATCTCGAGCGAGCTGCGGCCGATGGTGTCGTTCGCGCGGAGATCTTCTTCGACCCCCAGACGCATACAGAGCGCGGCGTGCACATCGGCGAGGTCATCGATGGCATCGCAGATGCTCTGGACGCCGCCAACGAGAGTCTCGGGATCTCAACCGGGCTCATCTTGTGCTTCCTCCGTCATCTATCCGTCGTCCAGGCGATGGCGACTCTGGAGTCTGCTCTGCCGTATAGAGGGCGGTTGCTGGGGGTCGGGCTCGACTCGTCTGAAGTTGGACATCCGCCTGGTCGGTTCGCCGATGTATTCGATGCCGCTCGTGCTGAGGGTCTGAGGGTGAC
>JAUVQS010000121.1 GCA_030598025.1 Acidimicrobiia bacterium
ATCAACCGGGGCGCTCACAGTCGATCGAATGATCGAGATTCGCGATCGAGTGGCCGTCGAACTCGAGGGACGGGTCGCCGATCTAGCGGTGGTTCGGCACGCTGCCTTCGAACGCACGCTGGAGGAGGTCGGGATAGACGACGCGAGCTTGGCGGCACGGCTCAATGCCATGTTCTTCGCCGTCAAGGCACGGCACGCAAGCCCGTACTCAGATGCGTTGCTCGTGCTGACCGAAGTGTCACGACGATATCGGGCTGCCTTTCTGACCAACGGGAACACAGACCCGGCGCAGTACGGCTTGGACCGATTTCTTGATCCGATCGTGCATGCAGCCGTCGAAGGCGCGGCCAAACCTGATCCCCGGATCTTCCGGATCTTGTTGGAGCGAGCGGGAATGAAGGCCACAGAGGCCGTCTACGTCGGCGATTCGTTATCCGACGACGTCGCCGGCGCCCGGGCGGCCGGGATTCGCTCGATCTGGCTGAATCGTTCCGGTCGGGTGAACGATACGGAGATAGCGCCAGACGCCGAGGTGCAATCGCTGGCCGAGGTGGTGGGCGTGTTGGAGGGGTGGGAGTAGACCGGCAATTGGCAACTGGCAATTGGCTCCTCGTGTCCGTTGCGTTCGGAGGCGAAGCTCGCCCCTAATGCACCGCTCGCAGTGCCATTAGTGAGAAGCCCAGCAGCGCCACGCCGATGACGAAGATCCGCGGCTCCGGACGTTGGCGGGCGAACCAGAAGGCAACTCCGACTACCACGGCAAATATGACAGCCTGCGCGATTACCCAGGCGTCCGTCTTCGGCAATACGAAATCGAGCAACAAATCCACGCCGGCAAGTATGGCCAACTGGCAGACGTACCACGAACAACGTACAACGTACAACGTACATCGACCTGATCAGCGCCGCGAGAACGGCCGAAAATGCTCGACGCTCTATCCTCCTGAACCATGTCCGAACCGATGATTCGCCTCGAACACGTCTCCAAGACCTTTCCCGGTTCGGACGATCCGGCCGTCGGCGATCTCTCGCTCGAGGTCCCGGAGGGTGAGATCGTCGTGTTGGTGGGGCCGTCGGGATGCGGCAAGACGACGACGTTGAAGATGATCAACCGCATCATCGAGCCGACGTCGGGATCCATTCAGGTGGCAGGTATAGATGCAGTCGATACGGAACCGCACATCCTGCGCCGACAAATCGGCTACGTGATCCAACAGACCGGTCTCTTTCCCCATCGAACGATCGGTCAGAACATCGCAACCGTGCCGCGACTGCTCGGCTGGGAGAAGCCCCGCATCGAAGAGCGGGTCGCCGAGCTCATCGAGTTGGTCGGCCTGGAGATCGAGATGGCCGAGCGCTATCCGGTTGAGCTATCCGGCGGTCAGCAGCAGCGAGTCGGTGTGGCCAGAGCCCTCGCTGCCGACCCGCCGGTGCTACTGATGGATGAGCCCTTCGGCGCAGTCGATCCGATCGTCCGCACGAGATTGCAGGAAGAGCTGCTGGGGTTGCAGGAGCGGGTCAAGAAGACAATCGTTTTCGTTACGCACGACATCGACGAGGCGATCCGATTAGGCGATCGAGTGGCCATCCTCAACGTCGGGGGCGTGCTCGAGCAGTTCGGTCCGCCCGAAGAGATCCTGCGGGATCCGGCTAACGATTTCGTGGCCGAGTTTCTCGGTACCGACCGGGGCCTCAAGCGTCTTTCGCTGATCTCCATCCGGGCAGTTTCGCTGGACACGGGACCGGTGGTCGCTCCCGGCGACCCGATTGCGGCAGCTCACCATGTGGCCGAACGCTACGGCGTCGACTGGATCGCAGTTGGAAGCCGCAACTACCTGCACGGATGGTTGCCGCTCGACCAACTGGCCGGTATGGACTCGGTACCCAGCGACGGGCTCATGTACTTCAAGACCAGTTTGTCGGCGGACGCCTCCTTGAAGGAGGCTCTCGACGCAGTGGTGAGTTCGCGCACGAGGGTGGCGGCTGTATTCGACGGTGACCGCTATCTCGGCATGTTGACGGCGGACCGGATCAGCGAAGAGATCGTTCAGTGATCGTCGCGCAGCTGGAGGGTCAGCCCTTGGTCCGCTGGGATTGGGTGTTCGACCACCTCGATGACATCTGGAATGCGACCGCCGAGCACCTCGCCCTGACCGGGATCGCGCTCGGGCTGGGATTGCTGATCTCCGTGGGCCTCTCGCTCCTCGCCCGTCGCTACCGCAAGACCTACACCCCGATTACCTGGGTGACCGGGATTTTGTACACCATTCCGAGCCTCGCGTTGTTCTCGATTCTCGTCCCGATCACCGGACTTTCCATAGTGACCGCTGAGGTCGGATTGGTGAGCTACACGCTCCTGATCCTCATTCGCAATATCGTTGCCGGCCTCGATGGGGTGTCTCCGGCCATCAGGGAGGCAGCCGAGGGAATGGGCTATACCCCCCGCAAGATCCTTCTCGAGATCGAGATACCTCTCGCCCTGCCCGTCATCATCGCCGGGATCAGAATTGCCTCGGTTACCACGATCGGCCTCGTCACGGTGGCGGCGATCATCGGCAAGGGCGGGCTCGGGTTCTTCATTCTCCAGGGGCTTCGCCGGTTCTTCACGACTGAAATCGTCGTCGGCGCGGTCGGTTCGGTGGTGCTGGCGGTGGTCATTGACCTCTCTCTCGTAATGATCGAACGAGCTCTCACGCCTTGGGCGAGAGCGAAGGTAACTCTCTGATGGAGTTCATAACGGATGTCGTTGAGTTCTTCGCTACGGCGTCCAACTGGACCGGGAGCACGGGGATTATCGAGCGAACTCTGGACCACGTCGGACTTTCCGCACTCTCGATGGCGGTTGCTGTGACGATCGCCGTACCTCCCGCCCTCTACCTTGGGCACACGGGCCGCGGTGGGTTCCTCGCTGTGTCCGTCGTGAACATCGGCCGAGCCGTCCCCTCGTTTGCGATCCTGGCGCTCGCCTTGCCGATCAGTATCAATCTGGGGCTGGGCCTCGGGTTCTGGCCAACCTTTCTGGCGCTGGTGGCGCTGGCGCTACCGCCGATGTTCACCAACACCCTCACGAGTATTGGGGAGGTTGATGCCAGCACCGTTGAGGCTGCCCGGGGCATGGGAATGACCGAAGCAGAGATTCTGCGGAGAATCGAGATCCCGATCGCATCGCCCGTGATATTGGCGGCGGTGCGGGTTGCGGCTGTCCAAGTGGTGGCGACGGCCACTCTTGGAGCATTGGTCGCCTGGGGTGGGCTCGGCCGCTACATCGTCGATGGGTTTTCACAGCGAGACAATGTCGAGGTCTTCGTCGGTGGGCTTCTTGTCGCACTGCTGGCGATCGCCACCGAGGCGTTTTTCAGTGCCGTCGAACGGAGGGTGGTCCCCGCCGGCCTGACCCGACCATCGGATATTCGAGCGGAGGTCCAGCTGCGGGGTCAAGTGCCCGTTTGAGATGTTCTCCGCAAGATCCTGAATCGGTTAGGTTTGATGCTGCCCGGGGAACCGGGCTTCGTAATCTGAGAAGGGAGATACCCATGCGGAAACTATTCCGCAGTCGCGTCGTTGGGGCGACCTTTGTGGTGCTTGCACTCGTGCTGAGCGCCTGCGGGTCGGGTGACGACGGACCCAAGGACGGTACGACGATTGAGATCGCATCGTTCGGATTTGGTGAAAGCGAAATCCTGGGTGAGATCTATAAGCAAGCATTAGAAGCCAACGGCTACACGGTGAATCACCAGATTCAGGTCGGGCCCCGAGAGGTGCTCAAACCTGCGTTGGAGAGCGGCGAAGTGCACTTCATTCCCGAGTATGTGGGTAGCGCGCTCGAAGCTGGTTTCGGGATCGAGCCGTCTGCAGATGCAGGCGACACTCGTGACCAGCTTATAGACGCCTACGAAGCTGCCGGAGTGGCGGTTCTCGAACTCGCCCCCGCAGAGGACAAGAACACCTTCGTCGTGACGAAGGTCCTGGCGGACGAACTGGGCCTGGCCAAGGTCTCGGATTTGTCGAAAATCGACGACCTCATCTTGGGTGGGCCGCCGGAATGCCCGGAGCGCCCACGGTGCCAGTTGGGCCTCGAGAATGTCTACGGCCTGCAGATTGCTGAGTTCAAAGCCCTAGACGCCGGTGGATCGTTGACGGTTGCCGCGTTGAACGGTGGCGAGATCGACGCCGGCCTCTTCTTCACGACCTACCTATTCATTGATGAGTTCGTGGCTTTGGAGGACGACGAAGGCCTTCAGCCGGCCGAGAACATCGTGCCCGTGGTCAGTCAAGAGATTCTCGATGAATACGGAAGTGATCTCGAGGACCTCATCAACGAGGTCAGTGCCAAGATCACGACCGCCAAGCTGATCGAGATGAATGAGCGGTTCTTCGCTCCCGAAGACGCCGACGCGATCGCACTCGACTTCCTGATCGAGTTCGGCTTCATCGACGGCTAAGACAAGATGAGAGAGGCGGTGCCCGGGCTTCGGTCCGGGCACCATCGCGTTACTACGATGGGCGTTTCTCAATGAAGGGGGCACCTTGGGCGAACTTGGCTACTACCTGCATCCGTCGATCAACGGCGACAAGGTCGTGTTTGTGGCCGAGGATGATCTGTGGTCGGTAGGGACCGGGGGCGGTCCGGCCCATAGGTTGACCGCCAACCCCGGAATCGTTGCCTACCCCCGCTTCTCGCCGGATGGCTCAACGATCGCGTTCTCGAGCCGTGATGAGGGTCATCTCGAAGCGCATGTGATGCCGTCCGCCGGTGGTCCGGCGCGACGCCTCACCTACTTCGGCGGTCTGACCCACGTGGTCGGCTGGTCACCCGACGGTGCCGCCGTGATCGTGGCCACCGACTGGC
>JAUVQS010000067.1 GCA_030598025.1 Acidimicrobiia bacterium
CTAGCCGTCGTCCGCGCAGGCCTCGACGATGCTCACAGCCCGGGGCGGGAGCGGTTCACTTCCGTAGTCGGGCGGCGCTGAAACCGTGGGTTCGAGAGCGTTCCCTCACCACGAAACCGCCGAGATCGCTCGATTCGACGGCACGGGTGACGGTCGTGCTGCGCCCGCCGAGAATGAGCGTCCCGCCCTCAACGGTCCGATCGGCGCAGTCCCGAACCATATCGAGGGTGACGGCGGGGGGACGCTTGCCGGGTAGCGCGGCAACGACCAGATCAAAGCGGCCCTCGACGCTGTCGAAGCCCGGACTGTGGTGTTGATCGAGACTGTTGTCCGGGAACCCGGTTCGTCCCAGATTGGCGGCGGATGTTCTGAGAGCCAGCAGGTCCCGGCCGGCCAGGCTCATGAAGGAAGGCGAGCACTGCACGGCGATGGCGACGGGTAGATGGCCCTGACCCGGGTTGACGACCAGAGTTCGCGGTCCCGTCAACTGAGCGTTGACGAGCACGTCGATCATCAGCTCGGTTTGAAAGCTCAATGAGTCGAACTCGGGCAACCCCCAGGTCGTCGTTGCTTCCCATGTCACCCCGGCCCGGGAGAGAAGCACCTGGGTTCGGTCGTAGACGCCGCGATCAAAAGAAGTCGACTTTGCCCGGTCGGCCGGCGGATCGATCGTGTAATGAAAGATCACGTGAGACTTGTTTCCGTGGCGTAGAAGTACGTTTGCTCCCGCTTGTTCCAACGTGTCTTCCACCTGTTCGGCCAGTGAGGCCACGACGACGATGGCACACTTCCCTTCCGGAGTCAGGAAGCAACCAGCCCCCGTCAGCAGTTCCTGAGTGACGCCCGGCCCAGCTTTGCCCGGAATATTGGAGACGATGAGGTCAAAGGTGCGGTCCGGCTCGATCTCGTCATACCCGAGGGTGCCGTAAACGAGAACGTCGATCATGTCGTTGGCGGCGGCGTTGAATGATGCGAACTGCACGGCGAGCGCGTCGCGGTCAATCAGGTCGACTTGCGCGCCGGGGAATTTCGCCTTCAGACCCAGCCCGAGCGGACCGTAACCGCTTCCAAGATCGAGGATCCGTACTGGTGGTGACTCTTCCATGAGTGATCGAAGTAACAACCGTGACCCGACATCGACCGCCTGGCTGCTGAACAAATCGTGGGCGACCAGCAGTTCGAGTCTCGAATG
Organism: Acidimicrobiia bacterium; assembly: GCA_030598025.1. Lineage (GTDB taxonomy): Bacteria > Actinomycetota > Acidimicrobiia > Spongiisociales > JAHEDJ01 > JAHEDJ01. Next base: position 1,193 of record JAUVQS010000067.1, read on the forward strand.
ATCAACCCGCAGTCTCACGGTCTTCTTCGAATATGGAGACGTCTGCGGATCCTTACCGGTCAACGTGTCGGAACTCCCGAGACATCCATGTCATCACGATAGGGCGATATCGCAATGGAATCATCACACGGCCTACGCTTGCCACCATGTTGATCCTCGCTTCCGGTTCTCCCAGGCGTCGTGAGCTCCTCGCTCTACTCGGCGTGCAGTTCCAGGTGGAACCTGTGGAGACTGATGAATCTGTCCTCCCTGCGGAGACCCCAGAAGAAGTGGTTCTGAGGTTGGCGATCGCCAAGGGATCAGCAGCCTGCGAGCTGCATCCGGGTCAATGGGTGCTCAGCGCCGACACCGTCGTTGCCATGGACGATCGAATCCTCGGCAAACCGATCGACCGGATCGACGCGATCAGCATGCTGCGCGGCCTCTCAGGAAGAGAACATCGGGTTCATACCGGCGTCGCGCTGAGTCGCTCTGGTGAACTCCCTTCGGCAGTTCACTCGGTAACCGTTGTCCACTTCCGGGACCTCGATCCCGTCGAGATCGAGGCATATGTGGCGACGGGAGAACCGAGTGACAAGGCAGGCGCGTACGCCGTACAAGGACTGGGCGGCACTCTGGTAGACCGGGTCGAAGGAGAGCTGTCGACCGGTGTCGGGCTCACGCTCTCGACGACGGCGACGTTGCTGTCGAGTGCGGGTATCCCGCATGCTTTTCGCAATCCGAACGGCTCATGACCGCCCGATCGAAAACGCGTAGGTGGCTTCTGGCCCGCGAGCGTGGGCCAAAAGACTCTACGGGCGACCGGGGACCGGACGGTAACGTTCCGGGTGTTGGGTCCCCCCTCAGCGATCGAGACCCCCGGCAACGCCGGGGGTCTCATTCTTTAAGTCGAGCTAATCACCTGACATGGCTACGAAGAGAGCGCTATCTGCCACGCGACGGGTGAGAAGTCGGTGTCAGGTGCCTGCACAGCATTTCCCAAACCTCCGGCTTCGCCAGCTTCATCCGAAGTGAGGCCAACGTCTTGATGAACGCCGGGACCGCTGCCGAGGCGCTCATGGGGTTCGGGCCCATCAACGCCTGGACATCGACAGAAGGGGTGATTGCCAGTACTTCGGTCGTGGGCCAGGCTTCGTGGATCATCTCAATTTCTGCGTCGAGAGCCGCCCTGCCCACCCGATCGAATATGCCCTCATAGAACCGGCCACCTTCTCGAATCTCGTCGGCGGCCATGGGAGCGATGATCAGCACAAAATCGAGAGGCTCATCGTTGGCGAGGAGCAAGTCAGCATGGGTACCCGACGCCACGCCACCGTCAACGTAGTGCCTTCCATCGAGTTCGTAGGGAGCGAAGATCAGCGGCACCGCCGACGAGGCGGAAACCGCATGTCGAAGTTCGACATCCGGGGCATCAAGCGTCCCGAAGGCCACCCGCCGTTTGGCTTCGAGTTCGTAGGCCACGACGACGGTCGAATCGTCCGGCCATCCTTCCGCGAAATCACCGATCTCATCCGTGAGCCATTCACCAATGCCGCCGGCATCGAACGGGGCGGGCGATCCAAGAATCAAAGAAACCCCGGGTTTACGGATTCCCGGAACCAATCCATGCCTGATCCAGCGACGTACTCCACCCGGACGGCGCCGCCGGTAGACCGCCGAACGGATACGATCGGCGACATCCTTCCGACTCTCATCATGGCGGGCCAGCGAATCGATCGAGAGGCGGCCCGAGCGCACTGTGCCGGCGACGAACGATCCGGCCGAAGTCCCGATGATGACTTCAGACGAATTCGGATCCCAGCTCGTAGCCATGTGGATGGCCATGAGTGCTGCTAGTTCATATGCAGCGCCGGTGATACCGCCGCCACCGAGAACCAGACCTACCTTGCTCACGGCGGACAGGATAGAGCCATCAACGATATCTCGCGGTAGGGTCGCCCGGATGCTCGTTCGACCTCTCCATCATCCTGCCGACGTCCCGGCTCTCATTGACCTGTTCGAGCGTTGCAGATCAGACGATGGGCAGCCTCCGCTGAGCGAGCACAAGTACGCGTCGCTCACCGGAGAACGATTGTCGGGAGCCGGGTTCGTGGTCGAGGATGACGGGAGCATTGTCGGCTATCTCCACCTGTTGGAGAGCCAACGCTCCGGGACTTTTGAACTGGAGATCGCCGTAGATTCTGCCAAGAGCGACTTCATCGAAGAGGGGCTGCTGGAAGCGGCTCTCGAGCATGTGCGAATGGTTGGGGGCGACGAAGTCCACGCCTGGGTTTACCAGGGAGGTTCCAGCCGGTCGCTTGAAAACCTCGGCTTCGAACGGGTGCGGACACTCCACCAATTGAGAGTGCAGTTGCCTGTCGAAGAATCTCCGATTCCGCCCGGAATTGCCTTCACGGAATTCGACCAGGCCGATGAGGAAGCCTTTCTGGATCTGAACAACCGCGCCTTTCGTGGGCACCTCGACGCCGGCAACTGGAGCGCCGAGGACCTCCACGAGCGCCAGGCCTACGAATGGTTTGACCCCGCCGGTGTTCGGATGGTGTGGGACGGGGATCGTTTGGTGGCCTTCTGCTGGACCAAGCAGCACCCTGGAGAGCTCGGAGAGATCTATCTCATCGCCAGCGACCCGGATCGGCGAGGGAGCGGTTTCGGCCGTGCGGCCGCCCTCGAGGGTCTGCGTTTCGTCAACGAGGCAGGTTCAAGCGTGGGAATGCTGTATGTAGACGCCTCCAACGATGGGGCACTGCGACTCTACAAGCAGCTCGGATTCGAGAAGAACCACACCGATCTCGCCTATGGACTGAAGCTCTGAGACTTCGTCTCTCAGGACCTGGCGGCGTCCAGCTCTCCGGCCTGCGTCGAGCCGAATCGGCGCCCGCATGACGGGCATGTTCTGTCCTGCTCGCGCGTTGGGGCGAAGCACCATGGACAGGGGAGATCGTCTTCGAGGCTCAGAGTGGTTGATGAATCCTGGATACGGGACCTGCCGAACCGATTTCCGAGCACGATGTTGATTGTGAGCACCGGTACCATCATCAAAGCGATCACGTCTGCCTCCTTCGCCGATGAGGATACGCGGTTTGCCCTGGTTAGTGTTGGATTTCGCGCACTGGATGGCTCGTCCCGAAGGCGGGAATCTCTTGAAGGGGCCGTCGCTCTACTAGTCGAGCAATGAAGCTTCTAGCTCCTCGACGATCGGTGCCAGCCTGTCCAGTCGCCCGTCGCGGTGTTCAGCCTCTTGCATCATCTCCCGGCCGGAGTGGAACACGATCCAGGGTCGCAACACCTCCTCGGGCATAGTCCGCCCGTACCCTTCAATCAGGGCGCCTGCAGCCGACATGCCGGTCGATCGACGCAACGTCCACACCGCCAACGAGAAATCCCATTCGGCAGGAGCGGCTGTCGCCCAGCCCCAATCAACCAGTGTGACTCGTCCGGTCTCATCGTCCACGCGGAATCGGTCGGGCCGGGGATTGGTGTGGCACGACGTGGGAACGCCGCCTACCGGCGGCTCCGCCGCGAGAGCCCTTTCCAGCAAGCGCTGCGACATTCCAACCCGACGGCGATAGCGACCAAGGCGACTGAAGACCGACTGATACTCCGATCGGAGCCAGGCCGCGTCCATACCGCCGGCCAGGTTGGTGAGATCGTCAGGGCTGGCCTCGTGAACCGACCGAAGAATGCGACCAGCCTGTCGCGCCGCGCTCACACTGGCGGGCAGAGTTGCGAGATTCCAGGCACCTGCATCCTCAAACAACCCCCACGATTCGTCCTCTTCGATCCCCCACTCGATCACCTGCGGGATGCCGTCGACATCGATGAGTGACTCAAGAGCCCGTTGCTCTCTGCGTTGCAGCGAAGCGGAGCGGTAAACGGTCAGGATCGTCGTTGCATGCGGGGCAAACAGCCGAAACGTTCGACCGGAATGGCCGGAAAGCTCGTGCACGCGTCCACCGCGAGCCAGCTTCTTTGCTACATCAATGGCGTCCATGCCAAACCCCTCGAGAAGTATGGTTCCGATAGTTTCAACTACCGGCATTACCCTACCCGCGATACGAGCAAAGACCTGAGATGACTATCCAACTCACTTTTCCAGACGGATCCGTACATGAGCATAAAGAAGGTGCGACCGGCCTCGACGTCGCCGCTGCGATCGGTTCGCGACTCGCCAAAGCGGCAGTTGCCGTCAAACTCGACGGTGAGTACGTCGATCTGACCCGGCCACTGCCCGGTAGCGGGGCGTTCGAGGTCGTGACCGAAGCAACTGAAGACGGCCGGCACGTCATCCGGCACAGTGCCGCCCACATTATGGCCCAGGCGGTTCTAGACCTATTTGACGGAGCGACGTTCGCCATCGGCCCGGCGATCACCGACGGCTTCTACTACGACTTCAATATCGGTCGCCCGTTCGCGGCGGATGATCTCGAACGGATCGAGCAGCGCATGGCCGACATCGTCGATGCCGATCAAGTTTTTGAGAGGCAGGAACACTCCATTGCAGAGGCACTGGATCTGTTTTCCGATCAGCCTTACAAGACTGAGATCATTGAGTCGGTCGATGAATCAGAAGTCGGCGGCGGGGACGCAGTAACCGTGTACCGCAACGATGCGTTTCTCGATCTGTGCCGCGGACCGCATCTTCCCAGCACCGGGCGACTCAAGGCTGTCAAGCTCCTCCGCTCCGCCGGCGCCTACTGGCGTGGCGACGAGAATCGGGACCAGCTACAGCGCATTTACGGCACTGCCTGGGAGTCGAAGAAAGCCCTGGAAGGCTATCTTCATCGCCTCGAAGAGGCAGAGCGGCGAGATCACCGGCGTCTCGGAAATGAACTGGACCTCTTCTCGTTTCCACCCGAGTTGGGTCCCGGACTTGCCGTCTGGCATCCCAAAGGTGGTCTGTTGCGCACCATCATTGAGGACTACAGCCGGAGGACACACCTGAGCCACGATTACCAGATCGTTGCCTCTCCTCACGTGGCAAAAGCGCAACTCTGGCAGACGTCGGGGCACCTCGACTTCTACGCAGAAGGCATGTACCCGGGCATGGTTCTCGACGAACAAACCGAGTATCGGATGAAGCCGATGAACTGCCCGTTCCACATCCTGATCTTCAAGAGCAGTGGACGTAGCTATCGCGAACTTCCGCTCCGTTTGTATGAACTCGGCACCGTCTATCGGTATGAACGATCCGGGGTCGTGCATGGTTTGCTACGGGCGCGTGGCTTTACCCAGGACGACAGTCACATTTTCGCGATGGAGTCGCAACTCGGCGACGAACTGCAGAATCTCCTCGACTTCACCCTGATGGTGCTGCGTGATTTCGGTTTCGATGAGTTCGAGGCCGATCTCTCCACCCGACCAGACAAGTACGTTGGCCAGGATGATCTCTGGGACAAGGCCGAAGTGGCTCTTCAACAAGTTCTGGAAACCGCCGGCCTGCCATTTCAGATAGCCGAGGGCGAAGGAGCCTTCTACGGCCCGAAGATAGATGTGCACGTGCGCGATGCCATCGGCCGGCGCTGGCAACTCTCAACACTTCAGGTCGATTTCGCCCAGCCCGAGAACTTCGATCTGCTGTTCGCGTCCGGCCAGAACACACGCGAGCGGCCGGTCATGATCCATCGAGCCTTGATGGGATCGATCGAACGCTTCGTCGGGATCCTGGTCGAGCATTACGCCGGCGCCTTCCCCGGGTGGTTGTCACCGGTTCAGGCGGCGCTTGTTCCCGTGGCCGACAGGCACATCGAATATGCCCGGAAGGTAGCCACCTCCCTCGGGGAGGCTGGAGTTCGGGTCGAGATTGATGAAGCAGACGACACCGTTGGTGAGAAGATCCGCCGAGCCATCACCCAGAAGACTCCGGCCGTCCTCGTCGTTGGCGACCAGGACATCGAGAACAACACCGTCGGACTTCGGCTCCGGGGTGACGAACACGAGCGTCGCGGCATCGAAGTCGATGCTGCTGTGCAGGAGCTGGTCGCTCTCGGTGCACCACCTCGATGACCGACCGCGAACCCCCGAGCATCCATATTCCGCGGGACCTCGCCGACTCTGAGGACGTGCCTGATGACCTCGACTCGGCGGCGCTCGGTCCGTACGAGTTCCCCAGCCCGAAACGTCGGAGGCTCTCAGCCTGGGTCTACCTGACGGGCGGAGCGATGGCTGCGGCAGGAGCAGCAACGGGCTTGCCGGTCGGAATGTGGATAATCGCGGTCGCCTTCCTGGTTCTCGCTGCCTGGCATTTGCTGACCGCCTGGCCGCTGGCCGTGTCGGATTCCGAGGCTCTCGAAAAGGCCGCCCGGGCGGTGTCGTTCCCGGTCGGGCACTCGTCGGGTGCAGTGCGTTTTGAGGGTTGGCGATCACGCCCGATCTGGAACGTACTTCTGTACTCGGCCGATGACCCCCCTTCAAAAAGAGGCCTGGTGCTGATCGACGCAGTGACGGGGGAGGTTCGCGGAGAACCCTATGAGGAAGTCTTGTAGCGAGTCGCAGGTCGCGAATTGCGAGTCAATTAGGAAGCGGGGCGGTGCTGAGACCGCCCCGCACGCCGTCTTCGGGCTACTCGCGACTAGTAACTCGCGACTAGTGCTGTGACCACAAACGTTGGGGGTCCTGGACTTGGTCGTTGAGATCGCGCATCGTTGCGTTTCGTGGGTGTGTTCGCCGCGGAGCGGTAGACC
>JAUVQS010000110.1 GCA_030598025.1 Acidimicrobiia bacterium
ATCAACACGCTGCTGTCTCGCCACACCCGCTACTACCCGGACAAACTGGCAGTGGTTTACGAAGACCACCGATTGACGTTTGCGGAGTTCAACGCGCGCGTCAATCGCCTCGCCAACGCTTTGCTCGACCTGGGGATCAGCAAGGGCGACAAGGTGGCCACGATCCTCAGCAACTCCCTGGAAGTCCTTGAAGTCTTCCAGGCCGTAGCGAAGACCGGCATCGTGGTGGTGCCTCTCAGCCCGTTGCTGCGCGGTGATGGCCTCTCCAACCTGATCAACGACTCCGACTCCATCGCCGTAATTGCCCAGGCCGATATGGCGCCACATCTCGACGAGGTGCGTAGCCGCCTGACGGCAGTGGCAGCCGATCGATTCATCCTGACCGATGTCGACCTTCCCGGCTACCGGCTCTACCCCGACCTGACCGCGGCAGCTTCGGACGCCGAACCTCCGCCGGTCAAAGTCGACAGGGACGACGTCTACAACATCATCTACAGCTCCGGCACGACCGGCGACCCGAAAGGCATCGTCCACACCCATGAGATTCGTGAGGCCTACTGCACCGGTTTCGCGTCGTCGTACCGGATCAAACCGGAGAGCGTGATCCTCCACACAGGGTCGCTCGTGTTCAACGGTGCGTTCCTGACCCTCATGCCGGCGTTCTACCTCGGCTGCACCTATGTGCTGCATCCGTCGTTCGACGCCCGGAAGATGATCGATGCCATTGCGGAAGAGAACGTCACGCACATCATGACGGTGCCCTCGCAGATCATCGATCTCCTCCAGCACGAGGACTTCAACGAGGAGCATCTCCCCAGTCTCGAGATGGTTTGCTCGGTCGGTGCACCGCTCCATCTGGAGCACAAGCAGGAACTCGCCCACAGGCTCCCGAACCGGTTCTACGAGTTGTACGGGCTGACCGAGGGGTTCATCACCATCCTCGATCGCGATGATTTCGCCGCCAAGCCGGGCTCGGTGGGCCTCCCGCCACCGCTCTACGAGATGCGTATCGTCGACGATCAGGGCAACGACCTCCCTGCCGGCGAGGTTGGCGAAATCATTGGATACGGCCCGGTCACGATGCCCGGCTACTACAAACGCCCCGACCTCACCGCCGAAGCGATCAAGGATGGATGGCTCTACTCAGGCGACCTCGGCTACGTGGATGAGGACGGCTTCCTGTTCCTCGTCGATCGTAAGAAGGACCTGATCATTTCCGGCGGAGTCAACGTATATCCGCGCGATATCGAAGAGATCATCGTCCAGCATCCCGACGTCACCGACGTCGCCGTTTTCGGCGTGCCCCACGACCGATGGGGAGAGACACCGATCGCCGGGATCGTGCTACGGCCCGGATCAAACACATCCGGTGACGAAGTTAGAGATTGGACAAATGAGCGGGTTTCGGCTCGCTTCCAGAAAGTGAGTGACGTTCTGGTGCTCGATGCCTTTCCACGCAGCGTGGCCGGTAAGACCCTGCGCCGCATCATCAAACAGGACTACGTCGAGGAGACGCCGTGACAGACCGCTACATCGATGCCAACGGCATCCGCCTCCACTACCTCGAGCACGGATCCGGTGAACCCACCCTGATCCTTACCCACGGTCTCACCGCCAACGCCCACTCGTTCGACGGGCTGATCGAAGCCGGACTGGCCACCGGCATGCGTGTGTTATCTGTCGATCTGCGCGGTCGCGGCGAAAGCGACAAGCCGGAGTCTGGCTATACGATGGCCGATCATGCCGCCGATCTCATCGGGCTTCTGGACGCGCTCGAACTCGACTCGGTGATTCTCGGCGGGCACTCCTTCGGCGGACTCCTCACCTATTACCTGGCAGCCAATCACTCCAACCGAGTTGAGAGTTGTGTCGTCATCGACGCGCCGGCGGAGGTCCACGAAGGGATCCTCGATCAGATCAAGCCGTCGCTGGACCGCCTCGAGGTCGTGCTGCCTTCGTGGGGGGACTACCTCGCCCTGATCAAGAGCATGCCGTACTACGACGGGTGGTGGGATCCGACGATCGAGGCCTTCTACCGGGCCGATGTGAGAGAAAACCCGGACGGAACGGTCCAGGCCAAGTCGCATCCCGACCACATCCGCCAGGCAGTTGAGGGCACACTGACCGTTGATTGGCCGGCTCTGGTCACGACGATCGAACAGCCGACTCTCTTCGTTCGAGCAACCGACTCGTTTGGTCCTTCCGGCGCGCCTCCGATCGTGCCGGAGGAGCAGGGCGAAGCAACCATCCAGCGAATCCCCAACAGTCGTATGGAATCGATACCGGGCAATCACATCACTTTCTTGTTCGGATCGAGCGCATCGTTGGTCGTCACCGCCATTTCCGATTTCGTGGAGGGCGCGTGACCCGCGTCAACATCGTCGACGTAGCCTCCTGGTTGCCGGAGCAGTGGATGACGGCCGCCGAGATCGGTGAGCGGTCGGGTATCGACGAGCAGATCATCGTTGAGCGGTTCGGCCTGGATGGCAAGCACATCGCAGGGCCCGAAGATCACAACTCCGACATGAGCGCCCGAGCGGGATTGCTGGCGCTCGAGCGCGCCGGAGTTGCGCCGGAAGAGGTAGATGTCGTCGCCTACTTCGGCTCGATGTGGCGCGATTATGAGGTCTGGTCTGTCAGTCCCAAGATCATGCATCTGGTCGGGGCGACCAACGCCTGGGCGCTCGAGATGGCCAACGTGTCGTGTGGGGCGCCGGTTGCTCTGAAGGTTGCTTCCGACTTTCTGCGTGGCGCCGAGGACGTCGATACGCTGCTGCTGGTCGGAGCCAGTCGTGAGTCGCACCTGCTCGACTACACGAATCAACGTTCACGGTTCATGTTCAACTTCGGCGACGGTGGCGCGGCCGCGGTGCTCTCGAAGTCGCGACCCGGTCACGAGATTGTCTCTTCGGCGATCATCACCGACGGGCAGTTCGCCGATGATGTGGCCGTCTATGCGGGCGGCAGCAAACATCCGGCCACCCACGAGACGATCGATTCGGGAATGCACTATCTGGATGTCGGCGACCCTGTCTCGATGAAGGAGCGTCTCGACCCCGTCTCCGGACCGAACTTCATCAAGGTGGCCAAACAAGCGCTCAAGAGGGCGGGCCTCACCACCGACGACCTCGCCCTCATGGTGCCCCTGCATTTCAAGCGCTCTTTCTACGACTGGGTGCTCGAAGAACTGAATCTCCCGGAGAGCAAAGCCGTGTATCTCAAAACGACCGGACACATGTCCGGAATCGACCCGATCGTTGGACTGAGCGAGCGACGGGAGGATCTCAATCCGGGCGACTACGTGCTCTTGATCTCGGCCGGGACCGGATACACCTGGGCCGCAAACATCGTGAGGTGGTGACGATGGCAGTATCGGCCTACGACTGGATCGGCTTCCATGCGGACATTCGTCCCGATTCCGTGGCGTTGATCGACGACTTCACGGGCAAGACCCACACCTACGTTCAACTCGACGAACGGGTGCGTCGCATGGCCGCCTGGCTCGCCGGTAGGGGCGTCGGAGAAGGGGATCGGGTCGCATTCCTCTCGGAGAACACGATTGACATCTTCGAAGTGCTGTTCGCGTGCGCTCACTTGAAAGCGATCATCGTCCCGCTCAACTGGCGGCTGGCCGTTCCCGAGCTTCAGTTCATCGTCGGCGACAGTCGCCCAACGGTGCTCATTTACGAAGGGCAGTTCCAGGAGGCGGTTGACGAACTCGTGACTCCCGAGCGCTTGAGCATGGGCGACGATTACGAAGCAGCGTTATCCGGCGCCGATCCGGCCGAAGCTCCCCCGGTGACGGCCACTCACGATGATCCCCTGGCGATCATGTACACCTCGGGCACCACCGGCCATCCCAAGGGCGCGCTGATCACCCATCGGATGTTCTTCTACAACGCCATCAACATCGGCGACGCCGTCGGCCTCACTTACAAGTCGCGCAATCTGAACGTGTTGCCCACCTTCCATACCGCAGGTTTGAACCTCTACACGACACCGTGCTTGCGGCTGGGTGGTTCTTCGGTCAATCTGAGAGAGTTCGATCCTGAGCGATTGCTGCACTGGTTCAGTTCGGGTGAGATCACACACTTCTTCGGGGTACCGGCCGTGTATCAGTTTCTCGCCGAGCACGACGGCTGGGAGTCGGCCGATTTGTCGAAAGTCGAGTCGTGGGCTTGTGGCGGGTCGCCGATGCCGGTGACTCTGCTCGAACGGTACGCAGCGCGGGGCATCTACATCCGTCAGGGTATGGGCCTAACCGAGACCAGTCCGACGTTGTTTCTCACCGATGAGGAGCACGCCCTCTCCAAGGCCGGGTCGGTCGGCAAGCCGGTCTTGCATACGGCCATTCGGGTGGTCGACGAGGAGGGCAGCGACGTCCCGGTCGGAGCTATCGGCGAGCTGTGGGCCAAGGGTCCGAACGTCACACCCGGTTATTGGGAGCGGCCGGAAGCCAACGCCGAGTCGTTCACCGACGGGTGGCTACACACCGGAGACGCGGCTCGCATCGACGATGACGGCTACGTCTACATCGTCGACCGGTGGAAGGACATGTACATCTCCGGCGGCGAGAACGTCTACCCGGCCGAGGTCGAGCAAACGCTGTTCCGGCATGACAACGTGCTGGACGTAGCGGTCATCGGGGTGCCCGACGACCGATGGGGAGAGTCCGGCCTGGCAGTGGTGGTTCCCCGCGACGCCGACACCTTCGATCCGGCCGACATCATCCACTTCTGCGACGACAAACTCGCCCGTTACAAGATCCCGAAACGAGCCATCGCAGTAGACGAACTCCCCCGCAACGCCGCCGGCAAAGTCCTCAAACGCCGGCTACGCGAAGAGCTGGGCTAGCGGCCTCTTCCCCGGGAGCGAAGCGACCGTTGGAGAGAAGTGGGCCCGACCGGGAAGATCAGCGGCGAAAGGATAGCGAGATCCAGAGCCATCCATGTTTCTCCCCCCAGGGAGCGAAGCGACCGTTGGGGGGAGTGCGCCTGATCCGAAGGATCAGGTTGCGAGGGGGGCGTCCGACACCAACGAATAACCTTCGCCGGCGTCTAGTCACTCCTCCTACTCGACGTAGATGGTCCCATCGCGCTCGACCACCGTGCCACGCCGAAGCGGGAGCACCAGGGTCAAGGCACGGAAGGCGGTCCCAAGGCCGGGTATCTTGGCAAAGATGCCTTGAGGTCCACGCACCATCCTGCCGGTCTTGACGTTGTACTTGGCGCCATGCCACGGGCACACGAGGCAGTTGGCTTCGTCGATACTCCCGTTGGCGAGATCGGCGTACAGATGTCGACATCGTCGAG